>JAWLHD010000045.1:0-14568 GCA_041690555.1 Anaerohalosphaeraceae bacterium | reverse complement strand
TGGCCCTGACGCAGGTACGTGTTGGCAAGATTGCGGTATGCGTCAACGAAATCGGGCTGCAGACGGATGGCGACCCGATATTCAGCAACGGCCTTTTCAAAATAACCGAGGTATCCGTAGGCATTTGCAAGATTATTGTGGGTCTTCGGGTCGGTATCGATGATTTGCAGGGCAGTTATGTAATGGTTGACGGCATCGATTGCCCAGCCCTTCTTCAGGTAGATGTTGCCGAGGTTGGTGTGAGCTTCAGCCAGATTCGGGTTTATGGCCACGGCACGCTCCAACTCTGCCTGGGCATTGTCGATCTCGCCAACGGCGCTGTAGCTGTTGCCGAGATTATTGAAGAAGCAGCCCAGAACCTGCCGCTTGGTAAGGTTCTTCATGTACAGGCTGTCCTCGACGCGCGGCGGCTTGAATTTCTCGATGTAGTGATCGTCACCGGCGCTGCGCCCCATGCTGGTGGTTTCGATGTTGAAACGCGAACGTCCGTCATCGTAACGAACGAAGAAATGACCGGGAACCACTACACCATAGAGCGGCAAACCAATACGTTCGCCGATTGCCAGATAGAGAACCGACAGTCCAAGGCAGTAGCCTCGGCGGGTATCGATTACGTTGTGCAGAAACAGATCTTCAGGGTTGTCGGCGGTATCCAGCGACTTAAAACCCAATTCCTCATACAGGTACTCGTTGATGACGGCCACAGCCCGCGCGTCCGACTGGCGAATACTTTTTTTTTCCAGCCTTTTGAGGACATCGACGGCCATACCATCGAGCTTAAGACGGTACTTGTAAACGCTTTTTTCATTGCTCCACTGTCGGCTAAGTAGCAGGGCGGCGGTGCCGACGTCTATCTGATCGTCCTGGAGCCGCAAAACACGATCTATGGTATAGGCCTGCAAGCCTTGCTTGCCCGCGTTCACGAGACGGTAGCTTGCCGCATCACAAAAAGGCGACGCCGCCACGAGCAACAGAATCGGAAGATATCTTCTCATCATGCACTCACATGTACCCAAGTCTTCGCATTGCCGCGTCGACGGTCATACCATGCACAGCGATCTCCTTGACAGGATTGCTCCGGCCGGCGGCTATCTCAACAGCTTTCTTTCGAACGCCAAGTCTGTCTGCAAGAAAGTCTACCAGGCATTCATTGGCTTTGCCTTTTTCGGGCGGCGCCTGAACCTTCACCTTCAGCATGCCCTGCATCTCGCCGGCCACCGCCGTCCTGCTGCTGGCGGCAATTACCTTAACCCTGAACATGATGCCGTCGCCGACCTGTCTTATCTCCACAGCGGCCATAGTCAGACGTTTTCCCGAATATTCCTGCCGACGGCAAACTGCACGTAACGCTCTATCTGGGTTGCAAGTTCGCTGAGCGAAGAAAGCTGAAAATCTTCATAGTGTCCGGGGACGAAATCACCGTTCAGGGCCTTTTTGAAGGTGCGGACACGAACCAGCGGCAGGGCGGTCTCAGACCGGCTGAAGTCCGAGTTCTTATGCTGAGTCAATTCTACGCGATGCTCATCGCTGATAAACACAAGGCACCTGCCGGTATAGACCGCCGTTGGAAAGTAATCGTACAAAAGCTTCAGAACATCGATCTTCTGTTGTGACACGCGTGCCGCTCCATTAAATGCAACGGTTATTATATCGGTCCGCTGTGCTTAGTGCAAGCTGCCGACCAGTTGTTTTACATCTGTTACACCCTGCTCTCTGCAGTACCTCCTTATGCCTTCGATAATCTCCGCTGCGCACCCGGGGTTAACGAATGTGGCTGTTCCTACCGCTACGGCGGATGCGCCGGCTATTATGAACTCAAGTGCGTCTGAAGCGGTCCTGATGCCGCCCAGCCCGAGCACCGGAACTTGCGCGGGCCCGGCGACTTGCTCATACACTCTGTTTACCAGGTGCACCGCTATGGGTTTTATGGCAGGACCGCTCAGTCCGCCCGTCCTGTTGGCCAAAACGGGCTTGCGTTTATAGATATCGATGACCATGGCCGTGAACGTGTTGACGAGGCTCAATGCGTCGGCGCCCGCCTCCACGGCAGCTTTGGCAGTTGTTGCTATGTCAGTCACTGAGGGGGTCAGTTTGACAATAAGGCACTTGCCCCCCGCAGCCTTCCTGACCGCAGTGGTGATCTGGCGAATCTGGGCAGGATCGGTGCCGAAAGTTATACCGCCTTGCTTAACATTCGGACAACTGATATTCAGTTCCAGACCCGCTATAGCATCCTCGCTGCAAAGGCGTTCGGCAATGGCCACATATTCTTCAATTGTCTGACCTGCCACATTTACAAAAACAGCGGTATTGAGTCTCCTCAAAAACGGCATTTTTTCTTGAATGAAACAGTCCAGGCCGACATTGGCAAGGCCGATCGCATTAAGCATGCCCGAATTGGTCTCGACGGCTCGAGGGGTGGCATTGCCTGCGCGCGGTTCCAGTGTGATGCTCTTGGTAATAAATCCTCCGAGTGCGTTCACGTCAAGGAAATCGGCCAGTTCTTCCCCGTATCCGCACGTGCCCGAGGCAGTGAACACACAATTAGCGAGCTTGACCCCGGCGAAATCCACTGTCATGTCGACATCATTTGCCATGCAGAAAACACACTTCCTTTGCATCAAAAACGGGCCCGTCCTTGCAGCAGAGTCTGTATTCTGTTCGGCCGTCGGATGCCTTGACTTGTATGGCACAACTCTGGCAGACGCCAATACCGCAGGCCATCATGCGCTCCATGCTCACCTGGCAGTCCAAGCCATGCTTTTCGGCAAGCGAAGCCACAGCGGCAAGCATGGCTTCCGGCCCACAAGCATAGATAATTGCCTCCTCGGCTTCAACTCTTTCTCTGCCGAGCCACTTGTCGACATACTCTGTAACAAGCCCTCTGATCCCGGCGGACCCATCATCAGTGGTTATGTAAGATTCTTCTCCAAGGCGGGCGAATTCCTCAGGCACACATCGGCCGTCCTCCAATACGTTTACAAGAAATGGGAAGTCGTCAATAGTTCTTGCGCCGGCGAAAACAACCGTGCGCATACCTGGATAATGGGCTCTGAGGTATTCCGCCAGATGCTGTAGCGGGGGCGAGCCCATGCCGCCGGCAATGAGCACGGCGAGGCTCTTATTCGCCGGAAACCGGAAGCCGTTGCCCAAGGGTCCGATCATACTGACGATATCCAGAGGCTTCAACATTGTCATTCTCAGCGTCGAAGGGCCGACGACGCAATAGAGAATTTCGACGGCGATTGCCAGCGGGCTGTCGCTGACAAGCCGCACATCGCTGAAACTGAAAGGTCGACGCAGCATGACGCTCTTGACGGCAGCATCTCGCAGGTACGGATCGATAGCGCCAGCCGTGGCGGGAAGCCCTAGGCGTGAAAGATCCAACTCCGCGAACTGACCCGGTCGGACGTGGCGAAAAAAGCTGGACCCGCGGGCGTCCAATTGAAGGTTAAGCCGATAGAAGCAGTGCCGCACCCGTGAATTGGAGATTACCGTTGCCTCGAAACACCCCCTCATCGGGCTTTGGTTACGGTCCTTCATAAACACCCATACCCCTGATCATACGATCCGTATATGAAAAAACTTCCGGAACATTCATCCACTGACGCTCCGGAAGTTGCCACGGCAAAAAAGCCGCTGAATTCATTGTAATAGTCCGGGCACATTGGCATTGCCCCGACGTGTGTGCAAAGTATATCATGTCTTTTCGGCGTTGTCAACCGGCGGCCTCAATTTAACGCGACAAAAAGAATAATTTTTATAAGTCTTTGACAGTCAAGCACTTAGGCCCGGCTTCTCCCCTGACTGTCGAAGTTATGCAGATAAGCCGCCATTGCGGCTTCATGGACCCGTTTAAGCGATATACCTCGCTTGGCTGCCGTACTGGAACAATCGGCAAATTCGGGTTTGACGAACACCTGTTTTTCACCATAGACGCCTGTTTTGACGCGTATGGGTCCATATTCCGTGTCGACACTGACCCACTTTCTGGCAAGGACGCTGCGCTCCAACATCTGTCTTCGTATGCCCAGCGTCAACCCTTGGGCAAAGATAAGAGTTTCAAATTTGCCTCTTTCCGCCGGCTCTACCAGCACCGACAATTGAACTGCAGGGCGGCTGCTCTTCATGTAAACAGGAGTCGTAAACACTTCCAACGCTCCATGCTGACGAAGAACATCTACAGCATGACCAATTGTTTCACCGTCGGCATCGTCGACATTGCATTCCAGCAGACATACGGTGTCGGTGTTTGTGTCCTCTTCGTCTCCAGACCCGATGACCATACGCAGTACGTTTGGTACCTGCTTAAACTCCCTCGTGCCTGCGCCATACCCGATTCCTTCAATTCGCATGGACGGCAATGATCCGAATCCTGAGGCAGTCCGGGCGATAAAAGCTGCGGCTGTTGGCGTGAGAAGTTCGGCATCCACCGGACCGCCGACCACGGGCGCATGCGCCCGCTTCAGCAGTTCCGCCGTTGCCGGAGCGGGAACCGGCATGGTGCCATGAGCGCATTGAACCACACCGCCTCCAACTGAAATAGCTGAACAGCAGACTCTGTCGACACCTAAAGCCTCCAATCCTACGCAGGCGCCGACGATGTCCACGATAGAATCGACAGCACCCACTTCGTGAAAGTGGATCTCTCGCGGGCCCTTTCCGTGGATGTTGCCTTCGACCTCTGCCAAGATCTCAAAAATTGCTATGGCACGCTGCTTCACAGTGTCATTGACCGCACTTCTGCCGATGATTTCGACGATATCATCCAATCCCCGATGGTGCTGGTGACCGGTTACTACAGGGGCGAAGTACACGGCGCTCATCCCGCAGCGCTTTACCCGCGTCACATTAATTGCAAGCCCCTCCATACCCATCGAAGCGATCTGATCGCAAAGATACGCCTCATCAAGGCCTGCATCCAGCATAGCGGCCACGATCATGTCCCCGGCGGCTCCCGAGAAACAGTCAAAGTAAGCGATTTTCATAACTTCCTCTTATTAAAAAACTTCTGCAATATTATGCGTCACCGGAGCGTTTCTTCAAGCACAAAGATATATGCAAGGCTTGAAGAACCAGCATTACTTTGGTAAACAGGCAGTATGGTCAAAGGATTTGGCAAATTAGTGTGGGCGGCCCTTCTGGGCCTTGTTTTTGCGCCCGCCGCGAGTGCGTCGCTGGCTGGCCGCATCAGCGCCGTTATCAACGACAAGGCACAGAGAAACGCACATTTCACAATAAAGATCATAGATGCGTCATCGGGCAGGACCCTGTATACTCGTAACAGTGACGAGCCGATGGCGCCGGCGTCAAACATGAAGATTGTCACTTCTGCGGCGGCACTGCACTACCTCGGGCACGATTACCGTTTCGTCACCAAAGTGGGTCTTATCGACAAGAGACTCATCGTAATCGGCTCGGGCGATCCCCTGTTGGGTGACAGGCAGACAGACCAGAAGTACGGACGACCGGCAGGCTGGCTATTTGACGACATAGCCAATGCCCTGCGTGAACACAAGCGAACCGGTCTGGAGGAGATCATCATCGATAGATATGTCTTCGATGGCAATCGCATCTGCCCGAATTGGCCGGTGGAGCAACTGAACCAAAGTTATGCCTGTGAGGTCAGCGGCATTAATTACAACTGCAACTGCGTCAGGATTTCCGCCAGGAGGTCTGGCTCTAAAGCAATCGTAAACGTTGACCCTGCAACCAATTACATCCAGGTTATAAATGAAGTCGGCCTGGCCCCCAAGGGCACTAACGTCATCGCCGCATATCGCAACCTGCACCCGAACAAGTTAAAAATAGTCGGCAAGATTGGAGATGAAAGCGGCGCGTCCGCCGATGTAGCCATCGAGGTCCCCGCGGCGTTTTTCGGCGTTCTGCTGGCTGAACACCTTGCACGATCCGGGATTAAAACCCCCAACCAGATTGTACAGAAATATGCCCGCAACGATAAGCACATCAGGATAATCCGCGAGTATGCCACGCCAATGAGCGATGTGCTGGCCAGGTGCAACAAGGATAGCCTGAATCTTGCTGCGGAGGCGTTTGTAAAGATCATTTCAGCCGAGCATACGGATGGCAGGATTAACGGGGAGTGGCCGCACGGACACGTGCTGATCGGCAGGTACCTGCGTTCTCTTGGGGTGGCGGAAAACGAGTTCGTCCTCGATGACGGCAGTGGTCTCAGCCGCGTCAACCGCCTGACTGCCAATTCCCTCACACGAGTCCTTCGGGAAGTCTACAAAAGTGAGAACTGGCCTCTCTTCAAGGATTCGCTTGCGGTAGGGGGGGTCGATGGAACAATCGCCAAGTATTTCAGGGAAGACAAGTACCGCGGCAGAATCATCGGCAAAACAGGATATCTCGATGGTGTGCGGTCGTTTTCGGGAGTATGCGAGACGGCAGCAGGCGACATCATCTTCAGTATTCTGACACGCGGCGGCACTGCCGCCACGCGGACCGCTATTAACGATATCGCCAAGGCCATAATCGACGAAATTGGCTAAACGCGACCCCAAGAGCACTCACCAGCCAGTTAGTTCGCCAGTCAGTTCTTCAATTAGGTCTTTCATCGTGACAATCCCGACAACTTTCTCGCGATCTCGGCCGCGATGGCCTGAGAACACAACCATCATTCTGTGACTCCCCTGGCGCATCAGCGTAATTGCCTGCAATACTGACGTGGCCGAGCGCAATCGCCCGATGGGCCTGAGGAACGCACGAAGATCGCTGAACGTGTCACTCTCGGCAAGCACTTGATAGATGTTCACGAATCCAAGAATGTTATTTTGGTCATTTTCATAGACCGGCAGGCGAGTGTAAGGTGAACTCTTGAGCACTTCGCGAAGAACCTCTGCCGTTGTATTGATATCAGCCATCGTTACTCCGGATGCCGGTGTCATGACCGACTGCACAGGCACGCTCGGGATATCGACGGTACGGCTCATAATGTCTTTCTGAAATGCACTTACAATGCCTTCGTCTCGAGTCTCGGCAATGATCTGCTTGATTTGCGTGCGATGCCCGGCGGTGATGACATCGGCGGCATTTGAAGGCAGATGAAACAATCGCGACAGAACGTCAGTGATCCACTTCAGCAGGGCTACGGCCCCGACACGCGAAAAAAGCCGGTGGAAGAGCCACAAAAGCGGCGCAAGCGGAGGCAGTAGGGCATTGGCGTGCAAATAGAATATGCTCTTCGGGATGATGTCCCCGAACAGGAACAGTGCCGGCGTCAGGATCACCGTTGCCGAAAGCTCGGCCGCCTGGTCAGACCCGGTATGAATAAGAACCATATAGGTCACAAGGCTGGTTGCGGCGTAGTTAACCATGTTGTTGCCGATGAGCACGGTGAGAATAAAAGCCCTCGTGTCGCTGAATACATCGCTCAGAAGGGAGAAGAAGGGTCTCTTCTGTTGTATGCCAAGCCGCAGATGGAAGCGGCTGAAACGGTAGACGCCCGTCTCCGAACCGGAGAAAAAACCCGAAAGCGCCACCAGGCCTATGACCGCAATTACCTGCAGCATGAGGATCATCTGGCATCCTCCTGTCGTCCACCTTCCAGGATTGGCGCCAGAGTAAGGACTACTTTTTCGATTCGTCGCTTGCGCACACTCTCCACCGTCAGTGTGAGGTGCTCCATATGGACCGTATCGCCGGGGCGGGGGAGTCTGCCCAACCGTCCCGCTACGAAACCGCCAAGCGTCGCTACGCGAACAGGCTGCTGTTCGATGCCGAACGCCCGGGCCCAGTCGTGCAGCGGCAGGTCGCCTGCCAGGCGGTACTGCATAGGCCCAATTTGTTCGATAGCAGGAGATTCATTCTGCTCATCCGTAAGCGGCTCAATCAGTTCATCGATAATATCGTCCAGCAGCACCTGACCGGCAATCCCGCCATACTCATCGACAACAGCCGCCATATCGCAGGATTTCTGCCGAAAAAACTGTATCAGCGACTCCACTGTCTTCTGTTCAGGGACAAACTCGACTGGTTCCACAAGAGTTTGGATCGGCCTGTCCGCTTCGAGAAGGAGCTTGCGGATATGAATTACACCGACAAGATTGTCGATTGTGTTTGAGTATAGCAGCAGTCTGGTCAACCTGTTTCGGCGCATAAGCTCGAGCGCTTTCTTCGGCGGATCGGCGATGTCGCATGCGGACATGTCCACACGGGGCCGCATTACGTGGCGAACTTTGAGGCGGCTGAAATCAAGAATCTCCATCAACAGGCGGTTCTCGTCGCGCGTGATCAGGCCCTCCTGCCGCGTTGTCTCAATAAGCACCTTCAACTGATCTACTTCCGTCGTTCCTGTACGGCGGCCGTCGGAGCCAAACGTGAGCAGCCGAACAGCCGGTTTGACTATTATCCACTCAAACCCTGCCAGGAAGGGCCCCAATAAACGCACAAAGACATAACAGAACGGCGTCGCAAACAGACAGAACCGGGTGGAATGAGAATAAGCAAGTGACTTAGGCATCATTTCGCCGAAAAGCAACACTGAGGCGAAGCTCACCGCCGCCGTTACCCCGGCCGCAGCCGGATGAACCGCCTCGGCAAGCTGGATAGCCAAAACGCTTGACAGGGAGAAAAAAAGCACGTTTACCGTCATATTGCCCAGGAGAATGCTGGTGAGCAGACGGTTTGGAATTCGCAGGAGGCTCGCCGCGGCCTTCTCGATACGGCGGTTCGACGCTCCAAAGGCCTGAAGTTGGCGCCGTGAAATGTTGAAAAAGGCGGTTTCAGAGCCTGACAGGAAGCCGGAACAGCCCAACAGCACCACCATGAGGCCTATCCGCCAGACATTCGCAAGCAAAACCGCCATGCCAAACTGCTCCTCTCGGCGATTATCCGCCCGCCGTCAGGGTATTGGAAGATTGATGCGAAATGCGGTCCCTTGTCCGATCTGGGAATTAACTGAAATGATTCCTCCGTGTGACTCTATGACCCGCTTGCAGAATGCCAGACCCAGCCCCGACCCAGTCCTGGCAGCCTCTGATTCTTTGGTCTTGGTAGTGAAGAACGGCTCGAATATGCGAGGCAGGTACTGGCGCGCTATACCGCAACCGGTATCTCGCACCTCGATGCGAGTCGACTCGTCAAAACGACCTGCGGAAATTGTCAGAACACCGCCGGCCTCGAGCATGGCTTCACGAGCGTTCAGGATCAAATTCATAATCACCTGTTGCAGCGAAATGCCGTCCGCCCAGACCTCAAGATCTCGCTCCATATCGATAACCACAGTGATGCCATCCTTGGCGAAATCTCTACCCAGACACTGAAAAATCTCACTGACCATTGGCTCAACCGGGCACCATGTCCTTGCCTGTGGGCGACCGTTGGCCATGGCCAGCATGCTCTGGAGGATCTTCGAAGCACGGCGCGCATTCAGAACTGTCTTCTGCAATGTCTTCTCGATCAACTGACTATCGTCCGGCCGGCTCAGAGCCAGTTGAGCATATGTTCCCAAAGGAGTCAAAATGTTGTTCATTTCGTGAGCAATCATGGCCGAAGTCAAGCCCAGATTCGCCAGGGCCTGCATATGCCCCAACTGAACCTCCAATTCATCATTGCGGTCTCGCTGAGTCGCCAATTGCCGATGCAATGATCTCCGCTGGTCAATTATTCGCGTCACAAACCCGCTCCTGGCTACCGTCTGCAAAAAAAGAGATTGTGTCTGCCGCGGATAACATTTATCATGGCGGCCCGCTATTGTATCGACATTTAAGCCTCTTTGGCTTGAAACATGGACGAAAAGACCATTCTGGAAAACTTGCTGTCCTTATTGGAGCAAAACCATGTCGCCATCAGGACCGAGCCTATGGGCGGCAGGGGAGGGGGGCTCTGCAAATTCAAGAACAGGACCGTGTTCTTCGTGGATGCGGAGGCCTCCACCGCGGACGTCGCTGTCACTTGTGCGCGTGCCGTTAACGAGCTTGTCGACCTGGAGGCTATATTCATCCTGCCCCAAGTCCGTGATTTTCTCGAAAAACATGCCGATAGGATTGACTCCTGACTCTCGTGCCTTTAAAATACTGCCGTTTTCCCTGGAGTTTGTATGCCCGACTTACAAGAAACCAAGAGTACTCCTGTCGTTCTGGTCGTTGACGACAATCAGCAGAATCTCGAGTTGCTGCTGGCATACCTTGAAGACGTAGACTGCCGGACCGTTTCAGCTTCAGATGGTATACAGGCGCTGGAACTCATCAAGGATTGTGCACCCGATCTCATTCTGCTGGATGTTATGATGCCGAGAATGAGTGGTTTCGAGGTCTGTCGTCGAGTAAAGGGTGATCCGAAGACCGCGGATATTCCTGTGATAATGGTTACCGCCCTTAACGAACTGGGCGATATTGAGCGGGCAATAAGCAGCGGTACGGACGATTTCCTCAGCAAACCCATTAATAAATGGGAACTGCTGACGCGCGTGCGAACCATGTTGCGGCTGAAAAATTTGACCGACAAACTTGAAAGAACTCTGGCATACCTTAGCGAAATAGAAGAGCAGACGCAGGCTGCAAGACAGCAGTAGCGGTGCTTTCGTCGTTAAGCAGGGCAGAGCGTCGCTGGTTCAATTCAGCCCACCCTCCAAAACCCGATAACTTGAAACCGGTCAAGACAATCCCTACATCCAGCACAACTGCCAGACGTGCAGTTCCGATAACGACTTACATGCGTTCTTTTGCTTAAAACCGCATTAAGAGCCCCATTCCTCCTGTCGATACTTCACTCAAATCTTAGCATAGCAGCAGCTCCCGGCGGTTCACAGGAAAAGGGCGAGAATGAGCAAATTATTGGAGATCTTCGGCAGGGCGATCACCGTCGATACGGCCGATCTGATCTGGCACTGGTTTAATGTACTGAAGAGTCATGGCGCAGGTGGTTCGCCGCGCGATTTCGGGGAACTGGAAGAAGCCCTGGATCTGCTCGGTGAAAGACAGATCGACACGGCGAGTGAAAAGCTCAACTTCTATCTCTTTGAGAACCCTGACTGCCCTTATGGGCGCATGGCAGCGGCGGCAGTCTGCCTGCATCATAACGCACTCGAAGATGCCGTCGAACAACTGCAGTCTGTTTACATGCGCCAGCCCAGCAACACTATGGCCTTGTACACGCTTGGATACTGCTGTGAGAGACTCGGCAAAGAAGCCGAGGCCATTGAGTTCTATCAGGATTGTATCAAGTTCAAGAGCCACCTGCTGCTGCCAAGGCAGCGGATGGCGGCGATTTACTACAGGGCTGGTCGACTCGACAAAACGATCACCGAATATGAGGCGCTCACCGCCGAACACCCGGAAGACATTGCTTCAATGGTGCTGTTGGGCTACCTTTATATTGCAGGTCACCACTACGAAAACGCCACCGCCACCTTCAACATGGCCATTGTCTCCCACCCGGACAATTTTCACGACGACAACAAACAGGACGAGCTGAACGAACTGCTCGATTCAGGCCAGTATGAAAAGGCCATTGACAACGTTCGATGGCTTATGGAAAGCCTCGGCGAGATGCCCGACCTGTACGTGACAATGGCAGATATCTACAGCAGGGCGGGGCGAGTGGCCGATGCGATCACCGGCTACGAGAACGCAATCCGCATGCAGCCCAATTATCTTGAGGCGACGATTAAACTGGGTACGCATTACCTTCGGTGCCAGCGTCCTGCGCTGGCAGCCGAACAGTTCAATCGCGCCGTGGAGATCAACGACGATATTGTCGACGCCTACATAGGTCTGGCGACAGCGCAGTACCTTGCCGACGAGGTCGAAGAGGCCCATGCGACACTGTCCCTCGCCGGCGCCATTCAACAGAATAGTACGCTGCTTTTCGCGGAAACGGCAACACTGCACATGCAGATAACCCTGGACAACGATTCGGCGGACGATTCGCGCCGGAGCGATTATGTGATTGAAATCGCCGACGTAATCAAGGCGCATCAGAAGCAGATGACGTCAACGCCTAAGAGCACCGACATCCATTACAAATATGGCATCCTGATGATGGCGGCAGGGGATTCGTCCGCCGCCGTTCGGTCCTTTAGAGCCGCCCTGGAAATCAATCCTACGCACCATCGCGCGCGGACAAAACTTGCGCTTTGTCTCCATGAGTCAAAGAACCGCGCCGCGGCTGTTGAGGTCCTCACCCGCCCCGAACCGACCACCTCTGAAATGCTCCAATTGCATTATCGCATAGCGATCTTGTACTGCGACAAGAAAAAATTCGGCCAGGCAATGGCCAATATGCAGACAGCCATGAAAGACAATTTCACCGATCCGGACGCGGGGGTCAACGTTGCGGTTGTGCTGGAGAATCTCGGTCTCATCGACCGAGCCACGGCGACATGGGACAGGCTTACGGAAACTGCTCACCATGCCATCAGTGCAGGCTTCAGATAATAACTCATGTTGGCGGAAACGGCGAACAGCATGAATTCAATGGCGGTGGATGCCGAACAGGGTACGCGCAATGGCAAATGAACTGGCCGCTCTAACAATATTCACCGGCAATCTGTTCCGGCATGCATACTTCATCCTTCCGTGGTTCTGCCGTTATATCAAGCACTCGCAATGCCGCGTAGACGGCTACGGCACGGTGCTAATGGTGCTGAGCTGTCTCAAAAAGAACAGGCCGATGTTCTTCGGTCCGGATGACCGTCTCGCCAAAGCCAATGAGAAGCTGGCGAAATTCTACGAGTGCCTGCCGATCGTCGACGGCAGGTCCGATGTGTCTAAGGCAATACGTCTCTACAGCCGCGCATGGCATCACGCGTACAATAATCGCCGGTACCTGCAGCTTCGTGGCCATGAGACAAGGCTGATGCGCTATTTCCACGAAATTACCTGCAAAGGCGACATGTCGCACTTTCCGGAACTCCTGTCAATGGCCAGGTGCGTCGACAGCCACATCGTCGCACTGGTTCGCTCGATAAGGCCGCCTGACGGATGGACTGCAAGGGCCGCGTTGGAGAAGGCGCGTCGCGACCTTTCGCTGTGCAGCAGAAACGTCTTCGGATGTGAGCAGCCGAAGGTGGAGCTTCTCGCCGTCGCAAGAAAACGCAATCGGGACGGCCTTAATGCCTACCAGGCCGCAACGAGGGAGTTTAAGCGCATGGTCCACCTGCGCATCAGCGAGATGTTCGACGAGCGCAACTGGCACCCGACGATCGACAGCGCAACCCTTCATGTCGCTCTTAAGAATGAAGGCCTCGAGGATTATCTTCCCTATACCTTTCGCGGCCGAGTCGGCGTTCAGCCCACCGGCTACCCGCTGACCTTCTATACATATGACGGCCTGGAACTGGAGAAACCACCGCTGCATGACGTCCGGATGAACGTCAACTATGGCACGCCGGAAGAGGATAAGGATTACGGCAATCACCCCGTAACAGACGGCACATTCTATTGCACCAGCAGACCCCAGGTCGGCCAAAGTGAAATGAAATACTACACGCTCGCATACAAACGGCGAGCGCGCCGAATGAAATATGAAACCGTCGCCAGACTGGCGGGATCCATTACCAAAGTCAGACGCCGCCTCCTTAAGCATGTCAACTCAGAGGATCGCGACACGTGGGTTCGCGCCCTGATGTGTCTCATAATAGATCGCCGCTGCGCAAGAATCGGCAACATCGAATCGACCAAAGGGGAAAAAAAGACATACGGCATCACAACGCTTATGACTAAAAAGCATGTCCAGGTTGTACCAGGGCGGATCATCCTTAAATACGCCGGCAAGCACGAACGCCCCCAGACGCACACCTTCACGATATATACCAAACCGGTCGATAGTCGCAAAAACCACATAGATGCAGTAATTGCAGATCGCCTCCTCCAGCTTGTCGCAGAGAAGAACCCATACCTGTTCACCCGCGCCAACGGCAAACCATTAACCCCGCAATCCGTCAATGAATACTTCACAACAGACCGGCCCGATCCCGATAAAGGCCTGCCCGAGGGCGGCGCCGGCGCCCCATGTACCGTGCATAACCTCCGTAACTATCATGCCACAAACGTCTTCCGTAAGTTCGCCGCCCGATTCGCTCGCCAAAACCCCAGCCCCGCATACGAGGATGTTCTCGCCGCCTACCAAGGCCGCAAACGCACCAACAAGCGTCGCGCCTGCAAAGGTGTGCTCGATACCATCGCTGAGATGCTCGGCAACACGCCTGCCATCTGCCGCAAGGCCTATATAGACCCGCGAGAACAATTGCTCTTCTTCAAGCAATTCGGCTTCAGGCCGCCGGATTGCATCATACGCGATCTTTTCGTCCATGAGCCCGCCGACCCATACGGCGTTGATAACGAGCAGGCCGCGACCACGTGCACAACGCCATGCAGGCGAAAGACTTGTCAGCTTGAGGCGAGTTTGTCGGTACCCGATGACCTCGTTGCGCCAACGCGTCGGCGCATAGCCGCCGGCCGCCGAAAAAAGGCCGCGACATGTTGAACGCAGGTGTCTGCCGTATCAGGGCAATCGCATGAAATCCTGGTTCACTTTTTGCGTTTGGTTGGACTGAATCCCAGCAACGTAAGCAGGTAGTCTCTGTCGTAGCCGGCTTTGGCC
>JAWLHD010000044.1:0-14589 GCA_041690555.1 Anaerohalosphaeraceae bacterium | reverse complement strand
CGCACATGGAGATGTGTTCGGCATTTCGCAGTATTTCGG
Source organism: Anaerohalosphaeraceae bacterium (assembly GCA_041690555.1). Classification (GTDB taxonomy): domain Bacteria; phylum Planctomycetota; class Phycisphaerae; order Sedimentisphaerales; family Anaerohalosphaeraceae; genus JACZKQ01. The sequence goes on along the minus strand of JAWLHD010000044.1, from coordinate 14,550 downwards.
CCTGGATCCGTACATACAATTCTGGTTCAGCACCACACAGTCGACGATCGAAGCCACCCAGCACCACACAGAAGGCGTGGTGGCTAACATGGACGATTATCGCCGGATCCGGCCTATGTTATTCCCGGATCATTCATGCGCCATGAACGCGATGAGACCGTGGGCGAAGAGCCAGGCCAGGGGCGATGCGGTCGTGTGGGCGACATTGGAGGGTTTCTTCTGGTTTCCGCGCACACTGATGGACATAGAGAAACTGAGCTACGCCTATTATGACCAGCCGGAGTTGGTGCATGCAATAAATCACGATCTGCTGGCGTTCAACCTTCAGGTGATCCGGGAGATGCGGCAAGTCTGCCGGCCCGTGTTCATCACCATTGCCGAGGACGTCAGCTACAACCACGGACCGATGATTTCGCGTGGAACCTTTGAGGAATTCATGGCCCCCTACTATCGCGGCCTTCTGGACGCTGTCAAAGAGATTGACGCCATCACGATTGTCGACACCGATGGCGACATCACGGAAATGGCTCCCTGGCTGGAGTCGCTTGGAATCGACGGCGTGCTGCCGCTGGAGCGGCAGGCGAACGTCGACGGCAATCGCCTGCGTGAGCAGTTCCCGCGGTTATGTATGGTTGGGCACTATGACAAGCTCGTGATGAGCATGGGCGAAGATGCCATGCGCCGCGAATTCGAGCGGCTCGTGCCGTTGATGCGCAGCGGCGGATACATACCGAGTGTCGATCATCAGACGCCGCCGGAGGTGTCGCTTGACCAGTATCGCAGCTTTTTGCGGCTGCTCAATGAATATACCGAAGGCGTCGGCATTTCGCCGCCGGAAGCAAAGCCTCGACGGATTTGCCAAACCGGTGCTACCCATCGACGCCGCGAGGCCGAGTCGCACGTTAATGTGTCGCAAGACCGCAATCAATAACGATTTTTTTGGAGGCAGAGTCATGAAAAAGTGGAATGTGTTCTTTGTTGTGTTGTTGGCATGTGGAGGCCTTCAGGCGGACGTCATCTTTTTTGACGGCCTTAATGGCAGCCCCGGCACAGGTCTTTACGGGCAGGCACCGGACATCGATGCTACGGGCAGCGCTATGTGGATCGCCCAGGCCGAGTGGATGAAAAACGGAAGATTAGGCGCCGGACAAAGCTGCGCGACTATTCCATTTGTACCGCAGGCGGGCAATATCTATCAACTGACAGTCGGCCTCACCGAAATGACGGGCGACGGCAACTGGATCGGAGTCGGCTATGCGCAGGGGACCTCAACCGCCTCCGGCGGCAACGGCAATCGTTTTATCAGCGCGCCCACGGCCGGACAGCCGTGGATGTTGAAGCGGGCCGACAACTCGGCCAATCCGAATCAGGCATTCTACGGACCCGGTACCACCGGCCAAATCAATATCAGCCCGTCTTTGGAGGGTGAAGACACTTTTGTTCGAATCATTCTCGATACGCGTCAACCCCAGTGGGTCGCGACATGGCAGCAGAAGACGATGGGCACAGCAGAGTTTGAGACCGTGGCTACGCATACTTATGCGACCAACCCGACCATCGGTGCGGCAGGCGTCGCTCGCTCGGCGACCGGAGTTAACGGCATAATCGAGAGCCTCCTGCTTGAGACAATCGACCAGGGAGGCGCAACCCAGCCTTTCCCGCACGACGGCCAGAAAAACGTCACAGTCGATACGGCCGTCCTGAGGTGGAACAAGGGGTCGAACCCGGCAATAACGGGGCACCTGCTTTATTTTGCGGAGGGAGAGCCGAACTTCATCACTGCAACGCCCATTGAAGTCGCCGACATGGAAGACCCCGTTGAGGCGGCGATACCAATGACCCTCGAGATGGACAAGACCTATTACTGGTGCGTCAAAGAAGCAGCCGAACCGAATGCCATACAGGGCTCGATATGGCGATTCGACACGCTCAAGAGCATTCCACAGATCATAACGCAGCCGATAAGCACGGCCGTGGCTGCCGGCGAAACGGCGGTATTCAAAACGACGTTTGCCAGTCTCAGCGGTCCGACAGCCGCGTGGTATGCCTACGTCGATGGCATCAATGACCAACTGCTCACAAACGGCGGCGGAATTACCACGCAGATCACGCAGGAAGACGACGTCTACACGGCTACTCTGTCGATAGCCAATGCCCAGCTCGCAAACGAAAGCTACTACTACTGTGTGATCGGCAATCAGAGCGGAACCGAGATCCCCACCGCTTCGGCGGGGCTGACGATCAAGCGTCTGCTGGCACATTATACCTTTGACGGCGTTCTGGAAGATCAGGTCGGCACGAATCACGCCACGCTCAGGAACGCGGTCGATCCCAACAGCGTACTCAACTACTCTTCCGGCGTGCTGGGCGACGCGGTGTACCTCGACGGCGCCCAATATCTGGAGCTCTCCACCGAGGCGTTTCCCAAGCCGGGTCTTGCGGCCGGAATAGAGTCGGGCACCTTCTCGTGCTGGGTTCAGATCGAGGCGGCAGTGGAGACCGAAACGACCGTCTTTCTGATCGGAACGCATAATCAGTCGGACACATCCGGATATCAGTTCTGGCTGGACGTTTCTCCTGAGGACATCAATATGCGTTTGCGCACCAGCGGCGCCGCACCGCACAAAGTAGCGGTCCCCGAGGAGTCGCTCATCGGAGACGGTCAGTGGCGCCTCCTTACGGCTACCTACGAATATGGCGGCGTCCTTCAGATTTACCTCGACGGCTCCGCCCTGGGTGCGCCCGTTGCGTGCCCACAACTCGTATATACGGACTGGGAGTTTCCCATGCTGCTCGGCGCCAACAACAACCGCGGTACAGCCAACGGATTCCTCAAAGGGCTCATGGATGACGTGCGGATTTACAATTACGCCCTGACGGCAGCCGAGGTGGCCGATCTGTATCTGCAAGTCCATCCGGATGCAACTTTCTGCATTTTGGAATACGACGATCAATTTGATTTTGACGGCAACTGCCGGGTCGATCTTGCGGATTTCGCCCGCATGGCCTCCGGCTGGCTTTCATGCGGCTCGTACCCGGATTGCCAGTAAGACAATTACCCAAGAGGATAAACAGTGAGGATGAGGACGGGGCGTGCCCGCGGCGGCCCCGGCCTCATCCACAGAGGGAACGGCTGAGCATGAGAAACCGCTTGCCAAAAGACAAAGCGTTCACCTTAATCGAATTGCTCGTGGTCATCGCCATTATCGGTTTGCTCCTGGCGATCGTCATGCCCGGTTTGCAGATGGCCAAGAAACAGGCCCGGAAGGTCATCTGCAGCGCCAATCTGAACCAGCTTGCCAAGGCAGTCGAGCTTTATGAATTCGATTACAATAACAAAAGGTTCGCGATCAGAAACAACGCGGCCGACACCAATTTGTACTGGATGGGCAAGCTTGCCGATTACATCGGCGGTGAAGGATACGGCGAACTTTATCGTCGCGGCGAGAACATCCCCCTGTTATTGTGCCCGTCAGCGCCCTCTTCCAAATTCGCGCTGGACAGCGGGAGGTTCAACGGGTCCGGGCAGTGGGGCACAAGCGGAGCCCCGTGGGAGTGGCACCGTCAGAACGACATGTCAACCATCGGCAGCTACTGCATAAACGGCTGGGTTGTTTATGACTCGCTTTATGACAATGCCGGCGACCGCGCGCCCTACATGTTCCGCGACTGGCTGAATGTCCCGCCGAACGTTCCGCTGTTTGGAGACGGCCTCTGGACCGCAGGGTGGCCCATGGGTACGGACCCGTACCCCGCCGATTTGGACGGCCAGGACGTCGACAGCCTTTACACCAACAGCATGGCCAGATTCTGCCTGGATCGACATGCCCGGCGAGTGAATATTATTTACAAGGACCTGCACGTGGCCACGGAGGATGTGAAGGACCTTTGGTTCAGACGATGGCACAAGGATTACGTGCCGCCCAGAAATCCCATTCCATGAAGCAACGCGTCATGAAGATTCTCGCAAAGACCACGATGGGCTCAAAGGCCAATGCGAATTTCTTTGCGAATTTGTCGGTGTCTGAGAGGGTGCAATGATTAGAATTGCCGCAGCAGCATGTGCAGCCCTCGTTCTGTATATCGGCTCGGCGGGGGTTTTGGCCGAGGTCGTGGTTCTGTATCGTCATTCGTTCGGCGGTCCCGCAAATGCGAGCCTTCACGGCACAACCTGCGACGTCGACCAGTACGCAGAGGTCGCAAACACGTGGACGTCGCACAGCAGTTGGCAAGCCGACGGGACCGCCGGGCTGTACAGCGCCGCGACGCTGCCGTTTGTTCCCCAGCCTGGATACATATATCGCCTCAGGACGGCCCTGCGAGATGTGGTGGGCGACGACTACTGGCTTGCGGTTGGGTTCACGGCGGGATCAAGCACGGCAAGCGGCTCGCGATTCATAACGGGCGCAACGACGGGCCACCCCTGGATGCTGCGGCGCGGCAACGCATCGAGTCTCAACGATCAACTGTTTGCGGGCCCGGGCACGTCGGTCGGATGGGAGTTGAATCCTACGCTCGACCGCTCGGCCGACGTGGACTTTGAGATTCTGCTGGATACGCGCCCGGAAAAATGGCAGGTGCAGTGGCGGCAGAAACTCGCCTGGCAGGACGTTTACTCCGTTGTCGGCGCCCATCAATACTCGGCCAATCCTCCCATTGCGGCGGCAGGACTCGCTTCGGGGCAGACGAGCATCACCGGACGCATCGAACAGTTCGGGCTCGAACGAATCCAATCCGACCTGCAGATCGTGCCGAACGGCCATCCGAAGGATACTGCTGTGTTCAGACGCCAGACTGCACAGTTGAACGTAACGTTTCAAAGCGGCACGCAGCCGTCAAGCGTGTGGCTGCGGCTCGACGGCGACGTGCATTATGCCTTGGATGAAAGCGATCCGCGGATCGCCGTCCTGAGCGGTTTTGATCCGCAACTGAAATTGTACACTTCGAGGCTGATCATCAGCGATGTCGCCGAACGGGACGCCGGACACTATTTCTGCGTGCTCAACAACGCAGACAACTTCGAAGTGGTGTCCGACCGGGCGACGCTGGAGGTCAACGCCATTGTCGGTTTCTGGCCCCTGGGCCGCCGCGAATTCGAACAAGGCCGGTATCTTGACATTGAGGGCGCACGCCATGCCGACGTGGAAGGCGCCCCGTGCTTTGTTGTGGGGGCAAGAGGCATCCCCGAAACCGCCGCACAGATAACGGAGACGGCGGGCTGGGCGACTTCTCAGCCGCTGCAAATTTCGGGCGCCTCAGGGCAATTCTCCATCAGTCTCTGGGGCAGGTGGAACGGCGACGGACAGGCGGACGTCGCCGACCTGATCGTCGAGACGCTCTGGGGCGCCGCGGAGCGGAAGAGCGGCGCGATGGCCCAGAACCACTGGCGGTTCATCTGCGTGGTATACGACGGAACGATGGGCAGGATTTATATCGACGGTCAACTCGTATCCACGCAGCCGTGGCAGCCGGCTGACACGCCGGAGCTGACTGTCGAGATCGGCCACTCGTCGCAGGCGGAGTTCTTCGACGGCGCTCTGGACGATATCAGAATCTACAACTACGCATTGACCGATCTTCAGGTGAGCAGCCTGTTTTCGGGCGATCAGGACTGCGTGCTGCCTTATGCCTCGGAGTTTGACGTGTCAGGTCCGCTGGGCGTGCCGGACTGTATTGTTAACATTTGCGATCTGGCCGTCTTCATGCATAGCTGGCTTTCGTGCGGGTTGTACCCGGAATGCAGATAAACATTTTACATGGGTTTATATGAAAATGCTTACAGTGTTGGTTCCTTTCGTAATGGCCGCTTCACTGCTCGGCTTTCCGGGTGTACAGAAGATCGGTGACAGCATCGTTGATTCGCAGGCCCTGACAATCCAGGGCTTTTTCGGGCAGGCGATCAATGGCCTGTCTTTCCAGCAGGACGCCGTCATAACGCACGACGGCTGGCAGTACGCTGCCTATTACAACGGCAATCGGCGGGTCTGCCTCGCCCGGCGGCAGCTCCCCGCGGGCAATTGGCAGACGATTGAGTTCGGCGACTACAACTTCACTTCCGACGATGCGCATAACACCATCTCGCTGGGTATTTGTCCGAACGACGGCACGATTCATCTTGCCTTCGATCATCATGGACATACGCTGCACTACAGGGCATCACAAACGCTCGTCGCCTCGCAGCCGGCGGACGTCGTCTGGAGTGCTTCGCTGTTTGGGCCGATAAGGAGCTATCTTGAAGAGGGCAAGTCCTTTGGCCTCACTTATCCGGCCTTTCTGCAGACGCCAGATGGAGATATGCTCTTCATTTTTCGATCCGGCGGATCAGGCAACGGCGACTGGCTCATTGTCGATTATGACGGTTCAACCCAACAGTGGTCGAACACCAGAAAGTTCATTTCAAGGAGCGGCACCTTCACCGATGAATACAATACAAGCACCTCCAGGTGCGCGTATCCGAATTATTACACATTCGGTCCGAACGGAAAACTGCACGTAACCTGGTGCTGGCGCGAAGGGACACAGGGGGCCAATCATGACATCATGTACAGTTACAGTGAGGACAAAGGCTATACGTGGCTCAACTGCAAGGACAGCGCCTTGAAAATCTCCGTCGAGGCGGCGGCGGTGCAGACACTGTTGCGATTAAAGGGTGCAGGCGATTCGTCGGCAATCATCGGTCGCGCAACGGGAAATGCTGCAACGGAAAAACTCATACGCGTGGATTCGCCGGGTGTAACTGTGGTAAACGTGCCTCGGCGATATGGAATGATAAACACCCAGGCCCAGGCTGTTGATTCGCACGAACGCGTTCACGTGGTCGTATGGAGGTGCACGGACGAATCCTTTGCCGAGGCCGCGAGGCTTGGTTATACAGGAACGTATCGATGGGGGCATCCTTATGCGCGACGCTACCATCACTACTGGCGGGATACTGACGGAGCGTGGAGGCATCATGAAATGCAATGGGTCGCGGGCAATCGCCCCAAAATGTTCATTCGCCCCAACGGCGATGCATTCCTGATCTATTCCGCTTCGCGCAAGCCCGAGAACATGTGGGCCGATGCCGTACAGTTCATCGACGGCGACCTCAAGATCGCGGCTGCAAGCGCAGATTCGAACTGGACGGACTGGCAGATTATCCACACCGAGGAGGGGCCATTCGTAAACGAGATGTTAGCCGACCCGGTCCGGTTCCAGCATGAGGGGATACTGTCCGTCATGGTTCAGCAGAGCCCCAGTGAGTCGGGACAGTCGACGCCGCTGCGGATTGTCGACTTCCTTTGCAGGTAGGTTCGCGTCAAAGTCGCGACTGAAGAAAGGATTTAAGATGCCGAGAGTCTTTGCAGTTCTGCTTGCTTGTGCCGTTTTGTCCGCGTCTTTGCCGGGGGCCGGTCTCGAAGACGGCTTTCGAAGCCCACCGCGCGAGTCTGGCGTTCGGTGCTGGTGGTGGTGGCTAAACAGCAATGTAACCGAAGAGGCCATCACCCGCGACCTGACTGAGATGAAAGCCAAAGGCTTCAGCGGAGCGATGATCTTCGACGCCGGCGGAGCGGAACAGAGAGGCAACGCACAGGTGCCCGCCGGGCCGCTCTACGCAAGCCCGGAGTGGCGAAAGCTCTACCGACACGCCCTGAAAGAGGCTGATCGCCTGGGATTGACCCTCGGCCTTTCTATCCAGAGCGGCTGGAATCTGGGCGGCCCAAACGTAACGGCCGATTTCGCCGCAAAGCAGTTGACTTGGGCCGAAATCCAAATCAAAGGCCCGACGGCCCTTAATAGAAACCTACCCGTCGGACCCGCCAGAAGCGGCTACTACCGCGACGTCGCGGTCCTTGCCTATAAAAACAAGGACCGCAACTCGGCCAAGGTCCGGTTCGCAATTAAAGCCGGCTCGTCGCAGAGCGGCTTTCCCGTTACCAACGTCCTCGACTCAAGCGACGCCACATTCTGGGTCAGCGGCGGAGATGAGCCCGGCCAGGGACCGACCCCCGAAAGACCAGAATCCATAACCATAACGTTCGCCGAAGAAACACAGCTCGCCCGGCTAAGTATCCAGGGCAGAAAGGGCTACGGCCCCGCCGGCGTGCGCGTCATCTGCAAAGAGACAAACCAGGCGACCCAAAGGTTCAGCATCAAAGACGGGCAAAACGCACAATTACAATTCTCACCCATCACAGGAAAGACATTCGACCTTGTCTTCGACCAGGCCTACGATCCGCGCTTTCCCGACACGCCGCGGAATGTACAGGTCGCCGCCATCGTGCTTGCCGATACAGCCGGTCAGACCCTGACGCCCGCCGGGACGCCGCCCATCGAAAACCTCCAGCTAAAGGCCGGCACCAGGGAACTCGGGGGCTCCGCGCCGGATTGCCGGTTCCTGCTCAACGACCGTCCCGCCTCCCCCGGCGAAGAAGACGTGCTTGCCGAAAACGTAATCGATATCTCGGGGAAAATGGCCGCTGACGGCACGCTGTCATGGGACGTGCCGGAGGGAACATGGACGGTCCTTCGATTCGGATACACCATCACAAATGCACACGTCTCGACGTACAGCGGCGACTGGAAAGGGCTCGTCGTCGACTACCTCAGCCGCGATGCTTTCGATCGTTACTGGCACGAAGTTGTTGTGCCTCTGATCGAAGATGCCGGGCCGCTCGCCGGCAGGGTCCTCAAGCAGCTTGAAACCGACAGTTGGGAGTGCGGGGGCATGAACTGGAGCCCCAATCTCGCCGCGGACTTCCGCAAATACAGGGCCTACGACCTGACCCCGTATCTGCCCGTCTTCGCCGGCAAGATCGTCGACAACCGTCAGGCAAGCAACGCATTTCTGGCGGATTTCCGCAAAACCCTGGGTGATTGCGTCGCCGACAACCACTACGCCGTCTTCGCCGAGCGTGCTCACGCGCACAACCTCGAAATCCAGCCCGAAAGCGGCGGCCCGCACGCGGGACCCCTGGACGCAATAAAGAACCTGGGCAAGAGCGACATCGTCATGGGCGAATTCTGGGTGCCAAGCCCTCACAGGCCAAACCCCGTCAATCGCTTCTACATGAAACAGGCCTCGTCGGCCGCGCACATCTACGGCAAGAAATACGTCGCCGCCGAAGCCTTCACCAGCATAGGACCGCATTGGGACGACGTGCTCTGGAAATCGCAGAAGCCCAGCATGGACCACGAGTTCTGCTCGGGGCTCAACATGATCTATTTCCACACCTTCACATGTTCGCCGAAGGAAATGGGCATCCCCGGACAGGAGTATTTTGCCGGAACCCATGTCAACCCCCAAGTCACATGGTGGGAGTACGCAGGCGCATTCATCGACTACATCAATCGCTGCCACTTCATGACGCAGCCCGGCAAATTCGTCGCTGACGTGCTGTATTACTACGGCGACCACGTGCCGAACGTCGCCAGGCTGAAAGAAGACGACCCGGCCCGTGTCCTGCCGGGCTACGACTACGACATCACCGACGAAGTCATCCTACAGCGGCTCAAGGTCGTTGACAATCGCATCGTCGTGCCCGGCGGAATCGCCTATCGCCTCCTGGTGCTGCCGGATCACCAGGTACTTTCGCTGGCGGCGCTCGAAAAAGTAAACGAACTCCTCGGCCGGGGCGCAACTGTCCTGGGCCCGAAACCCGAGCGGCTTGTCAGCCTCGTGGGAGGCGATGCAGCCCAGCGCCGATTCAAACAACTCTCCGACCAGCTCTGGGCCGACCCGGCCCAACAGGGACAGCGAAACGTCGGGCGCGGCCTGCTCATCTGGGGAAAAACAGGCCGACAAGCACTGGCCGATCTCGGGCGCGCACCCGACTTCACCGCCACCGCCCAACCAGGCGCCGTAGACTATATCCACTACACCATTGACGACGCAGACGTCTACTTCGTGGCAAACCAGTCCGCCGATCCGATCGCGGTCTCATGCAGTTTCAGAATCACCGGACGCCAGCCGGAACTCTGGGACCCCCTCACGGGTCGTATCCGCAATGCTCTGGCATTCTCGCAAAAGGACGCAAGAACCGACGTCCCCGTACATTTCGACCCGTATGGCTCGACGTTCGTCGTCTTTCGCAAAGCCATCTCGCCGAACCTCCAAGGAACCAAGCAGAAGAACGCCCCCGACCTCAGCATCGTCCAGGAGATCTCGGGGCCCTGGGATGTGGGTTTCGATCCCCAATGGGGCGGCCCCGAACACATAGTATTTGACCAACTGAAAAGCTGGACCGACTCGCCAAACGCCGGCGTGCGCTACTACTCAGGCAAAGCCGTCTATAAAAACACCTTCGCCTTTGCCGGCCCAAAACACGCAACACGGTACCTGCTCGAACTCGGCGAAGTCAAGGACGTCGGCATAAGCAGCGTATGCCTCAACGGCCGCGACGTCGGCGTAACATGGACACCTCCCTTCCGCGTGGACATCACCGAAGCCCTGCGGCACGGCGCCAACGAATTAACCATCTCCGTGGTCAACTCATGGAGAAACCGCCTTGTTGGCGACCGCGACCTGCCGCAGTCGCAGCGATACACACGTACCAATATAACCATACGCAAAGAATGGCCACTCTTGAACTCAGGCCTGCTGGGCCCCGTTCGCGTCCTCGAAGAATCAGTACCTTTTCGGCTTCTCGATTAGACCTCGTGCACGGCGAAGGTTTCATGGCATATTGAGCAACCGGCCGATTTCCGCAAAACGTTGGGTGATTGCATCGCCGACAACCACTACGCCGTCTTCGCCGAGCGTGCCCATGCGCACAACCTCGAAATCCAGCCCAAATCCGGCGTGAGGACCCTGTTGGCGAGCGGTCCGGCAAAGGCATTTATCCACTTCGCTGAACCAGTACAACAAGACCATCATATTGGTTTGGCAACGACCTCCCAAGCTTACAAAAACCCAAAAAAAACGTAAATCACGTCGCTTGCGGTCGATGATTGTCGTAAAATGGACAGATGTGTGTTTTCCAACTCACTGATTATTATTGTATATATTGTAAAAGTTGTCGGATATTGCGAATATGCCTTTTTTGAGCCGTCATCGGTGGATTATTGCGGGCCTGTTAATCTATTGGGCTGCACTGTTTATCGCAACGCACCTGCCGATTCACGATCTGGGACATCGCACAGGGATGTCCGACAAGACCATGCACGTACTGGCTTACCTCGGGCTGGTCTTGTTTGCCTGGCTGGCGGTGAGTCCGCAGAGTAAGGTGAACTGGCGCAAGCCCAAGGTCTGGATTCTACTGATCGTTGTGGTTTGGTACGGCGTGCTGGATGAGGTGCTGCAGAGTTTCGTGGGGCGATCAGCCGAAGTCGGGGATTTTGTCGCCAACATGGTCGGCGTGCTGACGGGCCTTGGCATTCTGACGTTTTTGAACATGTGGCCTGCCATCCTGCTGGTCTCTGCAATCTTCATCTTCGTGCTTTCCAACATGGCCAGGATCGACCAGATCACGGGCATGCCTTTTATTAACATTGCGTTTCATTTCACGGCGTACGGCACCTTTACACTGATATGGATTCATGCTCTTTTCGCCCGACTGACGTGGGACATAATGCCCGTCAAATGGTTCGCCGCGGCCGTGAGTGCTCCGACTGCACTATTGCTGTCTGTTAAAGCGACGGCATCGCTGTTCGGTCGACCGATTTGGCCGATCGATTTACTGACGGCGATTTCGGGGATTGTTCTTGCGGTTTTAGTGTCGCGCTTTGTGTGCAAGACGATTTGGCTGCCGGTGGAATGAGACGAGCAGATTATTCCGGTCCGTACAATCTATAGGGCAAGCTGGCAGGATAATCACCAAGGACTTCATCATAGTCATCCAGCCACCGAGCGTCGGGGTTGGATCGATATACAAGAAACTGTCCGCTGTCGTCGTCTCGCTCGGCTCTGTGGTATTTAAAGTACATGAAGCCTTCGGCCTTGCCTACAATCTCGATCTTGCCCGTCGTATGGGACATGACAAATCGGGCTCGCTTGGCCAGTCCGGAGATGCGGCTCTTTGCGGCTTCGAAAATGTCGAAGCCTTCTTCAATGGGAACCGTATAGGCGAAATTGCCGACAGCAGGCCTGCATTGAAACAAATAATACGGGGCAAGGCCTTGCGAGGCGACCATTCTAAAAAGCTCAGCCAATACCACAGGATCATCGTTAACACCGCGTATCAATGGGCATTGGTTGGCTATTACGGCGCCCGAAGACAGAAGCAGGTCGAGAGCTTCGACGGAAGCCTGTGTGAACTCATTCGGATGACAGAAGTGTGTCATGATATATATTCTTTTTTGAGGCGTGCTGAAGGTGTTGATCATTGACAGCAGGTCGGGATCGTCAATGATGCGATACGGGTTGAAAACCGGCATTCTGGTGCCCACTCGTATTATCTGCACGTGGTCGATGCGATTCAATTCGGCAATAATGCCCGCAAGTTTTTCCGTGGGCAGCATCAACGGATCGCCGCCGGTCAGCAGCACGTTGGTAATCTCAGGATGCGATCTAATATAGTGGATGGCTTTGGGTACATCGTGCAGGTATTGTCCATCCCGTTCCATGAAGACACGCTTTCTAAAGCAGTATCTGCAGATGCCTCCACAGGCATTGCTAATCAATAGCAGGACGGTGGATTTGTACTTATGCTCGAGGCCGGGCATGACAGTATAGGCACCTTCGTCCGAAGGATCGAGCCTTCCCCATTGCTGCAGTTCCTCCATGTCGGGGACGATGATTCGCCTGATCGGGTCCGCGGGATCGTTCCAGTCTATCAATGACAGATAGTAATCATTACTACTGAAGGCAAAATGTGCCGTGACTTCCTTGAGCAAGGTTCTTTGCTTGCCGGACAGTACTTCCAACTGGTCGATAGATTTTATGTTGTGAACTTCGATTCTGAGTCTCCGTCGGATTATGGGTTATTGTTCTGCTGTTTTGGATTGTCCTCGCGTGTATTCGTTCTCCGAGTACTTGTCCTCATAGACACTCCTGCGCCGCAAGATCAATCCGAAAGTAGCCAGGAGAATGCGGACATCGCGGCAAAAGCCCCTGTTGTCCACGTATTGCACATCAAGATCCAGCTTCTGCTCGCGCGTCAGGGTCGCGCGACCATTGATCTGTGCAAGGCCGGTCAGGCCAGGCTTGACATTAAGCCTGCGTTTCTGATTGTCATCCCACTCTGCAATCTGGGCCACATAAAGCGGCCTCGGTCCTACAAGCGACATCCGGCCCTGAAGTACATTGAACAACTGTGGGAGTTCGTCGAGCGAAGATTCCCGCAGGATTCGGCCAAAACGAGTCAGTCGCGGATCGCAACGAGACTTCGGACTTGCACCGAAGGGGTCGACATCGGCACGCATTGTACGGAACTTGTAAAGTGTAAATGGCCGGCCGTACTGACCCGCACGCTCCTGCCGGAAGATAACCGGTCCCCTGCCGGAAAGCTTCGTCAGTGCCGCAATAATCACCAGTAAAGGTGACAATACAAGCAGCAACATTGCAGAGACAAAAACATCCAAACTTCTTTTGAGTAATCTGTATATCATGGTATTCAGAGCCCGGTGCACCCCACGGCGGGCAGCGAGAGCCCGAGTGCAGTAGTTTAGGGCAACGGGCCAAAACTGTCAAGCACCGGTTTCGTCGTGAATCTTGCGGATGGTCCCGGATACAGAATAACCGACATGAGCCAAGGCAGACCGCTCGCACATAGTGCTATCGCTGCGCATCAATCGCCGCCTGAGCAATTGTGTAATGGGGATGGCCTCAAGTTTGTCGGCAATTTCCTGATCCTTGACCCACTTGGCGGTGGAGTTCAACAGATTGAGGTCCATATTGATGCCTGTGGCGTCGGGGCCGACCTCGTGCTTGTAGGTGCATATCACGCCGCCACGGTCGATGATCGCCTGGTTTGTCCTGATATTTTCCCGCGAAAGTATGACCAGTGTTCGCATATAACGCGTAATGTGGCAACTGCTCCCAACTCAACGGTTCCCAACCGGACCCCGTGTCGGCCATGTTCCACAGATCGATCATCCTGTGAACCGTATGACAATCCGAGCAGAATTTTGTAGTACGGCCTCGCTTGCTCCAGTCCGTACCATTCATCCGTCTTGCTAAACCCTGCATTTTGCGGCCACACATATTCGAGCCGCGATAAAAACCATTGGATATGAGCCACGCCTTTGGCGTCTGCAATTGCTCGACTACCTGCGCCTTCGTGAGACCAATCATGGTTGGATGGCTCTTAGAGTGTGCAACTGGGAACATTCGCAGTCACGTGAGCGCACGGTGGCGGCTATTCAGGTATGCTCTGCGTTGCACCCACGACGTAGGCGGCGAAGTGCCGCGGCCACTCGACAGCGGTCTCGCTGAACGGAGAGGGGTAGAAAACAACGGCCTCGGCGTTGCTCAGAGGGAACAAACTGGTCGGTAAACCGGTGCCTTCCAGGTTGAGTTCTGCCCCAATAGCGTACGAATGCTGGACATCGTAAGGCCAGTCCGGACGCCACGCCTGGCCACCCGGAAAACGCTCGTATCCGGCTGCCAAAGCAAGGTAGGGAATAATCCGA
>JAWLHD010000043.1:12952-14740 GCA_041690555.1 Anaerohalosphaeraceae bacterium | reverse complement strand
CCATTCGATGCTGCAGCGCCTCCTCCTGCTGCCGGAGGCGGCCTGCCGCAACATTAAGAGCGTCGTGAAGCCGGCTGAGTCGCTCGATGTCGGCCTCCAAGGTCTTCCTTGCTGTGTCTATGCGCTGCTCTTCGGCTGCAAGGGCGCGCTCCTTGGACTTGTATTCGTTCATCTTTTCGCGTATGTCGAAAATGAGACCTCTGAGTTCCTCTTCGCGCATCGTGTCCTTCAGCACAGCGCCGCCGAAAGCGAATCGTTCGATTTTACTTTCCTGCTCGTCGGTTCCGTCGTTTGATGTGGGCAAAGCGGGCGGTGTTGCCGCATCCGCCGAGGACAACTGCTGCTTCATGTACCATGTGAAGCCGAACGCGCCGGCGAAACTGGCCAAGCCCGCAGCCGCCATGATGATTATTTGTATCTTCCGCATATCGCCGACTCCCGATCTGCCGCAGCAACCCGCGGCCTCTACTTTATGACTGCTTGATCATGTCCCGAGCAAAGCTGAGGGCGGCATACTCGTCCGTTTCCTTCTGTTCCTGCTTCTGCTCATACCGAACGAACTCCGCCAGCGCCTTTTCTCTGAGCTTCTCCAGCCCCTTTCTGAATTTTCTTATTTCGAGCACTTCGGCGATCTTTGCCCGCTGAAGCGTCTCCAGTTCGGACAAGTTCGCCTCGAGCCTTACTATCTTTGCGTCAAACACATGTGCATAATTCAGAACGGTTTCCTGTTCGGTCAGCCGGTCGCCGTCTGGCGTGTTCCGCAATTCCGAGAGCATCCGACGGAAGCCGGCCCGCTCGATGAGAATCCGGCTCCGGATTGCTGCTGCCCGTTCCGTAAGCGCCACGAGCTCATCTCGCTTCACATCTTCTTCTCGCGCCTTAAGATCAAGCAGGCGCTGCAATCGCCATGTAAACTTCATCACACTGTTCCTGTATGGCTGCTTCGACGTTTACCAATGCCCAAGCGTCTAACCTCGCTGAGCAATGGCAGTATTCCGACCCGTACCGTTGAGGAGATCGTCCCAGGCCCTAGCGATGCTCATCACTTGTCGCGTTGTTTCTTCGAAGCGGGTGCGTTCGCGCGGTCCCTGGATCAAAAAGCTCTGTATGCGATCGATCAGCGCAACCGAGCCGTCAATCCGCTTGTTGCTGCCCGGCGAAAACGCCCCGATGCTTATTAGATCTTCCGCATCGGTGTACGTTGCGTATATCTCACGAAACTTCTGCGCTGCTCTTGCATGCTCCGGCGCAGTCACAGTGTTCATGAGCCGGCTGACGCTCTGAAGAATATCCACTGCCGGATAGTAACCGCGATCCGCCAGTTTGCGGCTCAGCACGATGTGCCCGTCCAACAGCGACCGTGCGCTGTCGGCGACCGGGTCGGCCAGGTCATCACCCTCAGCTAACACCGTCAGGATGCCTGTTATGCTGCCGCTGCTGCTGCATCCTAACCGCTCCACCAGGCGGGCCAGCAGCCCGAAGACACTCGGACAATAGCCCTTGGACGTGGGCGGTTCGCCCGCCGCCAATCCGATCTCTCGCTGAGCCTGTGCAAATCGCGTCAGCGAATCCATCATGAACAGAACGTCCAGCCCCTTGTCACGAAAGTACTCGGCGATAGTAGCCGCTACGAAGCCTGCTTTCACTCGCTGGATAGCCGCCGAATCGGAGGTTGCAACAACGATTACGCTGCGGGCAAGCCCCTCTGCTCCGAGGTCCTTTTCCAGAAATTCCCGTACTTCGCGGCCTCGTTCACCGACCAGCGCAACGACGTTCACGTCGGCGTCG
>JAWLHD010000043.1:0-12942 GCA_041690555.1 Anaerohalosphaeraceae bacterium | reverse complement strand
TGGCGATCTCGCCCAACAAGACGCTCTTGCCGACACCGCTGCCCGAAAAAATGCCCATTCGCTGGCCTTTGCCGCACGTAAGAATCCCGTCGATAGAGCGGATGCCCAGTGCAAGCGGTTCTTTGATCATCTCACGTGTCAACGGCGGCGGACTCAAGCTGTCAATCGGCTGCTGCTCGACGCCCGTCAGGGGCCCCTTATTGTCTATCGGCCGCCCAAGTCCGTCCAGGACGCGACCCATGATACTCGAGTCCAGCGGAATACAACGCGGCCGATTCAGGGCGACTACCGTGTCACCGGGACGAATACCCTCAACGTGCTCCAAGCCTAACAGGATGATATTGCCGTCCTGAAAACCGATCACCTCGGCCAGCGTGCTCCGACTATCGCTTAAATTTATGCGGCAAACCCGGCCCAGCGCAACCGCCGGACCGTTGCTTTCAATCCGCAGACCCGACACACGTACGATCGATCCCTTGTATTGCGGCAGGTCCATATCCGCGATCGCTGCCGTCATCTGGTCAAAATCAAGAACGCCTGTATGTGATTCTTGCCGCATCATGCTTATTGCATCGCCTCCAGCGCCTCGCCGATCTGCCGCAGGTGTTCGTTTATGAAGTATTCGACTGTGCCCTGTTCCGTTTCTACGACACACTCTGCTCGACCAACGCTTGCGTCCGCAGCCAGCTTAGCTCTGGAAAGCGGCTTGATCGTTTCGCTTTCGACCATCTGCGTATACCTTTGCAGGTCGTCAGGATTCAACCGCACCAGGACGTCCTGCTTGCCGGGGGCCGCCTTCAAGGCTTCGGCGATAATCCTGGCAATGTCATAGTTGCCCGATGCTATTTCCCGCATCAGGATCTTTTCTGCGATCTGTACACTCAATTTCGCTATGCACTCGGCCTGCGAGCAGACCGTATCGCCGTAAAAAGACTCAAGCCTTCCGCATGCCGCCTCCAGCACCGAGCACAGCCGGTTCACCTGCTCTGTCTGCCGCTTCAATTCTGCCTCTCGCTGCTTCATTGCCGCTCGCGAGGCCGAATCGGTTTTGCCGTCATCAACCACGCCAACAGAGCGGATCGGTATCTCCAGATTAATCTGAAGTGTTTCGGACATAACTCTAATCCTCTTCTATAAACACAAGCTCCTCGGCCTCATTGGCCTCTCGAAGCGGTTTGACAACTTCTTCACGAGCCGTAGCGATATCCTTCTTGCGAGGCTCGCCCATCAGCGACGATTCCTCGTCGACCAGTTCCCGCACGCGCTGCGAGATATTGGACAGTATCTTGTCCCGGATGCTCGGTTCGGCGCCGAACAGCGCTTTGGCAAGCACCCCGGCATCCACTTTTCGCAGGTACTCCTGCAGCGATCTGTCCTCGATCTTGGTAATATCTTCCCATGTCACCATCAGTGCCCGTACCGTTCTGGCGACATCGTCGTCGTTCTGCTCTATCTCCTCCAGGAGAGCATCGCGACGCTCTTTCTCCAGCCCGCTCAGGACCAGCGCCACCTTCCGCAGCGTTTCAGTTGTCGCCGTCTCCTGGACGGGACGACTTTCTTCGCTTGTAAGCTCCATCAGACGCTTGCACACCATCTCGCCTATGCGGCGCATCGTTCGTCCCGAAACCTCGATCGGCCGGGTCATCCGCCATACCGCCGCCAGGCTCGTTTTGTCGTCCAGTCGGCTCAGCACCTCTGTCCCCAATTTGGCCGGCAGTTCTGAGATTACAAGCGCCACCGCCTGCGGCGGCTCACCCTCCAGCGCAGCGGCAATCTGGGATGCTGACGCCGAAGTGATAGCGAGAAACGGATCCTTGTCGCGAATAGCCTTCTGCATCTGCGCCTGAAGCTCAGCCGCTTTTTCCTTGCCTGCCGTACCCTTGAGCATACTGTTGACGAAGCTCTTTACGTGCAGCCCGCCGGACGACTTCTGAAGCGCTGTCGAAAACTCCTTTGCAACCGCTTGCACAGAGTCCTCGTTGGCCTGCCCGCTGGCATCCAGGTGCGACAATTCCATCGCGATTTCCTGGACAACTTCCTGCGGCTGACCTTTCAGAAGTTCCGAGGCCGTAGCCGCATCCAGGCTGAGTAACAGCATCGCCGCCTTGCGCCTTCCGCTGATGCTCATCGCTTATTTGTCCTCCGTAAGCCAGCTCGCAAACAACTGCTTGACCTGTTCGGGATTCTTCTGCAGGGCCGTCGTTATCTGATTACGTATAGCCGTCGGTCCGGCAATTTCTGCCTGGCCTGCGGGCAGCAGCGCCCAACCTTCACCCTCGCCCGCCGGTGCCAGCGCAGCCGTCTCGCCGCCTAACTTGCGACGCGCACCAGCGAAAATCTTCAATGCTATCAGCGCGCAAACCGCCAGTATGCCCATGGAAGACTGGCGGGCGATCTCAATGTACCGCGTGAGCCGTTCGTAGCCCATGTCCGCCTCCGCAGCCGTGATTATGGGCTTGTAGAACGGTACGTCCTTAACGGTAAGCGACTTCTCGTCAAGCAGCAGATCGGGCCCAACGGCGTTGCGGATGATCTCCTCAACGTCTGCAACCGCCATAAGCTTGGCCGTACCGCCGGCTGCTTCACCTTCATTTTCGTCTTGTGCGGAAGCCGCGCCCGTGCTTAGATCCACGACCGCCGCCACCGAAACAGCAAGTATCTTGCCCGGTACGTCGGTCTTCTGCGTTATTGTCTCCGGCACCTTATACTTGTTTTCAATCGTCTCCTGTTTATCCGTACTGCCCGGTGATTTGGCTGTGCCGTCGGCGGCGCTGATTGCCTCCTTGATTGTGGAAGTCGTGTTGATAATCTCCTCTACCGGCTCACCCTTTTCATACTTGGTTGTTTGCACCGTTTGGCTGCTCATGTCCAGCTTGGCGCTGACCTTCACCGACGCCCGGCCAGGCCCCAGCACCATGTCCAGCAGTTCCTGAACCTTGCCGGCGATCTCACCCTCCACTCGCTGCTTGTAATCCATGAACGTATTGGCGCCGTGTATCACGCCGTTAGATGATGCATTACTGCTCAACAGCCGCCCCTGCGTATCCACGATCGTAACGTTTTCAGGCTTCAATCCGTCCGTCGCGTTGGCCACAAGATTTGTAATCGCTGCGATACTTGAGTTGGTCATCCGCCAGCCCGGCTTCAGCCGCAGCGTGACGGATGCGGTGGCTTCCTTGGCGCTTGCCGTGAAGATTGTCTGCTCCGGCCGAACAATATGCACCCGCGCAGCCATCACACCCTCGATCATGCCGATCGTACGCGCAAGCTCGTCCTGCATCGCCCGCGTATAGTTCATCTGCTGAACAAGCGGACTGACCCCTATCTTTTCCTTGTCAAACAGCTTATACCCCCCATCGCCGCCGGACGGAAGCCCCTCACCCGCAAGTCTCGCACGCAGCTCCAGCACCTTGTCGGCGGGCACATAAACACTCCTGCCTCCCTTCCTCAATTCGTACCTGACGTCCTGATCCTGCAGCTTGCCGACGATCTGATCGATCTCCTCCAGCGGCAGGTCGCCATAAAGCAGCGTCATATCGGGCGCCGATGCCCATTTGGTCAGGAGAGCCGCCGTGATTGCGCACGCCATAATAATCGCCACAAGCAGCGCTCGCTGCACCACGCCGATTTTCTGCCAGACCGCGTTGATCTTCTGCAACAGCCCCATTACGCCTCAGCTATCCTTATATACGCTTAGCCCCCCTCAGCCCTGCTTGTTGCGTCAAATCTGCATCTTCATCGTTTCTTTGTAGGCCTCGACAAGCTTGTTGCGGACCCCGACGAGCAGCTTGAAGCTCATGTCGGCCTTGGCCACCGACGCCACCACCGAGTTGATGTCCTCGTTCTTACCGGCCAGCAGATCAACGATCGAGGTATTCGCGTCTTGCTGCTTGTCATCCACTCGCTTGAGCGAATCGCCGACCATCTTCACGAAATTCGTCTTACCCTCACCTCGCGCTGTCCCTTCCGAGCGCCCGATCGACTGCGGGGATATAGAACTGATCGTCGGATCAAAATTTATTGCCATAATGCTTCCTCATTTAAATATGTCGCCGCACGTCTTGCGTTTCTGTTACGCCAACGCCCGCAGACTCTGCCTACTTCAGGAGTTCCAAACTCGTTTCCACCATCTTCTGGTAACGTTTCAGCATAGCCGCGTTTGCCTGATATGCACGGCTGGCCAGATTCAGGCTAATCAGCTCCATCGGCATATTTACGTTTGGCAGCGTGATGTTGCCGTCCGAGTCGGCCCGAGGATCGCCGGGATTCGCCGGCACTTTTTCGAACGGGCTCATATCCTCGAAGATGTCGCCGATCTCCACCTGGCCGATGCCGTCCTCAATCGACTTGAACTCCACCTCCAGGCGCCGGTACGGCTGTCCCGTACCGTCGACATTGGTCGTCCGCGCGTTGGCAACATTCGAACCGATTACCTCCATGTGTTTGCCGTACGCTCGCAGACCTGACACTGCTATATCGATAGCGTCAAACATGCCGCTTCTGATTTCCATGATGTCCTTCCTTCAATACTCACAAATGCCGGTGGTCGCCCGCATGATCAAACCTGGATCGCCTGCTTCATTTGACCGTACTTGACTTTCAAAATCGCCATATAAGCCCGGTGCCGCAGTGCGTTCTTCACCATCTCCCCAACCTCGCCGTCCAGCGAAACATCGTTGCCGTTTGCATTGACAGCGGTAGTCATCGGCTGATAGACCTGCGGTTCGAGATCCGCCGGGTCCACGGTTCCGCTGCGATCCATGGCTTTACTGAGTATTTCCTCGAAGCGCACATCGCAGCGTCGATAGCCCGGCGCGTTCATATTGGCGATGTTGCTTGCAATCGCCCTTTGGCGGATACCCTCGGCGCGTATTCCCGCCTCGACAATGCCGATCAGATTTACATCATTAGTCATTGGCCATCTCCTTGACTACACAATCAATCGCCAAACCTTTTGCAAGCACCGTGCCAGATCGTCCGAAAATGCGGTTTTCGTGCCGTTGCCCGCCGGATCAGCCTGTTTGCCTCTTTCAATCTGAAAGAACCGCCCGTCGCATTGAGCCGCCGCGCACGGTTTCTATACATCCGGGCCATAATCTGCTCACCTGCTGCCCCCTGAACCTCTGAGGACGGTTTCCCGCGGCAAGGCACGGCGGATGCGGTTTGTTGGCTCAGGAGCGGCTTGGTCCACGGAAATTTCTTCCGAAGACGACTTTCTGCTTACCTATTTTGAAATACCTGTTTGTCCATTGCCATCTCGCTGCTGTTAATTTGTAAGTTGATTTTCGACAAGGACTTAAGTCGCCTGAATGTCTCGCTGGCCAATCTGATGGCACGCTACTTGCACAGGTTCTGCAAGCCGCGGAAGTACTATTGCGCACAGGAAAAAAAATGGTTGAGATGACTACATCATTAGCTCAGGCCCTGCAGTCGCCATCGGAGGCTCAGGCTGTTCGAGCACAGCATTCCTCACAGGCACCCCGGCGTCCTGAGTTTGCTTCTGCGGATAAATCGCCCGAAAGAACCGCACAGCCCGACCAACCGAACGAAAAAGGAGTGTCTGAACACAAGTCTACTTCTGATATCCAGAACCATCTCGGCATGGGTGATGCTCCTGAGTCTGTCTCGGCCGGTTCGGCAAACGTTCGACTTGTCCGACCGGATTTCAGGAAACTTCTTGAGAATCGTCTTAGCGCACCTCAGACACGCCAGACTGTCGCAAACAGAACCGAAGTGCGCAAACAGGGCAAGCAATCTGATCCCGGATCGGCGTTCGCGACGTCGCCGGCTTTGCCATGCGAAAATAGCGAGGGCATACCAGGCAAGATTTCTATCATACCCGGCAGGGGACAGAATGCACAACTGGCGCCGCAAAGCACAGCCAGCAGCACGAATAGACAAATCGCACCGAACCAATCAGTGGTGGAACGGGTGAACGTCGCCGCCGAAAAAAAGCCCGTTGCGAGCGGAAGCGATCGAAAACCGGATACTGGAGCGGAACAGCCGCCCCAGATACAATCGAAGTCTGCGAGAACTGTGGTGCCCGACAAAGACAAGCCAGTCGGGCCTGAAGATGCGGGCGAGGCCTCCTTCAAAACACGGGCTTCAACGCCTGTTGAGCGAGTTAGCGCTGCCTCTGTCTCCAAAACGGAAGGGGCAGCCCGAACTGACTTTGGCTTGCGTATTGCTGATGCCGCCGCCAGTTCAAGCAGGCGGCCGCCGAGCGACCAGGCACAAAACAGCGCTGCTGACAGTCTCTCCCGGCAGAGCGCTGCTGGGGGTTTTGAGAAGGCAAATAGACTGACTGAAAGCCAAACCATTACTAAGGAAACTACTACTAAGGAAACTACAGGCGCAGAAGGAGAAACTTCAAGGAGCGCTGCCACCGCAGACACCTCCTCCGTCGGCCCAGAAATCTCAGCAGAGATCGCGCGAACACTCAACGTTACCCGGAATCCTGCCAGAACAGATGCCGTAGAGCAGCCCTCAGCGACAGCCTCCTCCGCAGTTAGCCAGGTGCAGTCAGGCGCAAGGGCAGGCGCGTCAAACATGCCGATCGAGAGCCCTGCAGAACAGATCATACAAAGCATCCGTCTTGACGCCCGTGCGGCACAGCAGCGGATTGATGTTACCCTGAACCCTTCGGAACTCGGCATGGTCCGCATGAGATTTCAACATGCTGACGGAGAAGTAAACGGCACACTGTTCGTCGACAAGGCACAAACCCGCTACGAAATAGAGAAGGAACTGCCTCAGATCATTGCAGCAATGCAGCACAACGGTGTCCAGGTCAGACGCCTTGAAGTGGTAATGCAGCAGCAGAATCAGCAGCATGACAGCCACGGCGCCCAGGGCGAAGGCTTCGCCGAGGCTGACTACGGCCGTTTTCAGAAGCAGGCTTATGGCAATTCCAGCCAAACACAGGATGCCCTTGAACAAGCCGAAGAGCGCGTCCACGATACGGATTCAGCCGACAGGCGCCTTGATGAAAACAGAGTTACCGATGAAGCAATCAATGTTTACGTCTAAGACGTTGAGCTCCGACGACAATGCCAAAGAGCGAATACACAATTGACGTAGCCCCAAATGACGAGCAGACGCCGGATTGCGCGGACATACTCTCCGATGTGAATAACACAGCCGATGCCTCGGCGGCTTCCGCCGCCGGCGAGTTTGTTGCTGACCGGGCTTCGGAGGAAAGCTGGCGACCACAGCCAGGCGGCTCCACACCGGACATTGGTGAAGGCGACGGTCCCAATGGTCATCTTCGACCGGCGGCTATTCGCGCGTACGCACATCATGCTCGCCACGTTCGACAAAACGATCTTGTCATCCAGTACATGCCGCTCGTCCATAAGATCGTTCACCAGGTCGTCTCGTACTTGTCAGGATGCGCATCAGGCCCCTTGAGTCGCGAAGACCTCGTCAGCGCCGGTACCATCGGACTGGTTAAAGCCGCCCGTGACTTTGACCCCGCCCAGCAGACCGAATTCAAGACATACGCCTATATCCGTATCCGCGGTGCTGTCATAGATGAGCTCCGCGGCTGGTCGTTTGCCCCGCCGCAGTTGCACAAACAGTTCGACCGAGCCCGCCGGATTGTCCAGAGAACCACTGAACAGACTGGTTCCGTTCCCTCAGACGAGGAACTTGCCCGCCAGCTCGAAATGCCCGTGGACAAGATGTACCGAATGTTCGAGAACGCGCGGGCCAGACATTTTCTGTCGATCCACGCCGTCAACGATGAAGTGCCCGCACTGGCCGATGCGCTTACGGCCGCCGACGATCCGCGCCCGGAGGATGGACTCCAGCGCAGCGAACTTCTGCAGCAGCTAACGCGAGCCATCGCCGAACTGCCGAAACGCCAGCGCCAGATCATTATCCTTTATTATGGCAAGGAACTTACAATGAAGCAGATAGCCGATGTAGCCGGCGTTACCGAATCCAGAATAAGCCAATTGCACGCCGCTGCGCTCTTTCGTCTTTCTGCGAAGCTGAAAACATTTTCGGAAACCGACGCTTGAAATGAAGCTGCGGTTTAGAGTGTTGATAGATGCCTGATTACAACGATAACAGTTTTGCTCCCGTCGACCCGCTCCACCATGTCGAGGGCCTGGTTTCGCTCAGCGACCGTGTGGCGCGTCGAAAGGAGGAGCAGCGCCGCCGACGGCAGAAGCAGCGGCAGCGTCAGAACGAGCAGACCGATGCCGACCCGGGCTCTGCTCCGCCGCGCCAGGCCGATGACGGGCACATCGACTTTCGTGCCTGAAGGCCAGTGGAGCAAACATTTAAAAGATGCCCGCATGACGGCTTTCGTCGTGCCTGGCATCTTACGCTTAACGTAAGGATGTAATTGTATTTTGAAACATAACAACACAAGTCTGCCTTCGCCCCAGGCCGACGGGACACATTCTATGCACCAAAAAGTCTCGGTTATAAAGGGCGATCGCATTAAGATGGGTAGAAGTATCTGTCTGGGTTTGCAGGCGGCTCCCGGACGTGTGGGCCTGGCCCCTGTCAGGTCTTCAGCTTCAGCCCGAACGGAACACCGCCCCGGTCCCCAGCAGGCGCGGATCCTCGAAAGCAATGATGAGTACGCAATCATAGAGGTAACCTGCTCCTGCGGCGCCAAGAGCCATATACAATGCAATTATGCGTCAATGACAAAAGCATAGCCGCGGAGCGAGCGGACATCCGCAGATGTGCTTAAGGCAGCCGTGATCTGTAGTAAACGCGTTGTACGCGCATGAAGGAGAAACCCGATGAAACAACTTGCCCGATCGCTGATCATTTTGCTGATCGTACCAGCCACGCTCTTGCCTGGCGGCTGCGATTATGTCGACGAGCCGATCGTTTTGGACACAATGCCAATGCGCCCCGTCCAGACATATACCCCGCCGCAGGCCGCGCCTGAGCCCACCGATCCCGCCGTGGCCAAACGCTTCACCGATACCAGATCGGACACGCAGGATGCCGTTCAAAGCGCCGTGATGTGGTCGGACAAGTATGACGAACTGGCGGCCAGATACAAGTCGCTTACCGAAGAGAACATGACGCTTACAAAGGAGAATAACGAACTCAAGAAGCAACTGATGCTTATTGAAAACGACCTCAAACGCACCCGGCAGGAACTTGATGACGCCAACGCCTTCCTGCAAGACATGCACGCTGAATTGACTCAATGGAAAGGCGATGTGCTGGGTTTTCGCGACGAGATCCGCCTGGCTCAGGGCGCCCAATTGCAGGCGCTTACCAAAATACTCAGGCTGCTCGGCGCCGAAACCGGCGAGCCGATAGCAATGCAACCCGTCTCGGAGGCCAGCCGGCAATGAGAACCAGGAATGTGTATACAGCAGTTGATTGTCTGTTTCATTCGCGACACCTTGTGCATTTCTTGTGCTGTTCCGTATTGTCTCTTCTGTCGCTCATGTCTGCATCGTGTACGCGTGTAGGCCATTCGGTCATTCTCGAAAGCGGCCACTATTACGTTGACCCGACCGCTGATTTTCCCGGCATCGCGCGCGTGGTTGTATTCGAACTTGACAATCAGTCCGTCCACCCCGACATCGGTCCGCTTCTGACCGATGCCCTTGGTCGCGCCTTCAGGAAACGCCATCTTTTCGCACTGCGGACGATTGCCCCCAGTGACCAGGAGTGGCGAAGCCTCGACCTGGCCAACGTGCAATCATATACCATTGAGGAACTCTCCGCAATTCGCAAGGAGCTCGGCGCCGATGCGATTGTCTTTGGCGCCGTTCAACAGTATCAGCCGTATCCCCACCTGCTTACCGGGCTGCACCTGAAGATGGTCGATCTGCGCAAAGGTCGGGTCGTCTGGGCGATGGAGCAGATCTGGGACAGCTCCGACAAGTTAATTGAGCTGCGAATGAAGCGATACTTCGACTCCGAGATGCGAAGTGGCTATGAACCGCTCAACTGGCAGGTATTCTTGACAAGTCCCCGCGCCTTCGATAAATTCGTCGCCGCCGAAGTTGCCCGCACACTCCCGGGTGCGCCACCCTGGCAGAGAATTGAACCGCAAGCGGAAGGCAGTCTGCCCCTGGGCAAAATCTTTACCCTTCGGCCATGACCCGCCGCCAACTTGAAAAAACAATTAAGTTTGCCATCAGTGCCGCGAAAATGAATTAGGAACTTTGGCATGAGTCTGCTGCCCGACAACCTTGTAGAAGCTGCGTTAGTCAAGACGGGAATGCACATGAGCGCCAACGGCATTCATACCATCCTGTTCAGCGCCCTCGGCGAGGGCGATCGGCACTTGGCCCCCAGGGCTTCTCGACAAACCGATGTCGACATAGCCTTGGGGTACGACTATGCCGCCGCTGTTCGAAATGCCCTGCAGCTCAGTCGTGATGACACCGCTACGGTCGAAGCCGCTCGCAGGGAGATTGAGCAGGGCAGGCTCGACACCTTGCCAAACATCCAAACCGCCGCAGAGATGATCCTCACCTTTGGTATCTGATTTGAGGGCGTGTGCGTTCTACTCGGTGAACGGTCCCTATGCATTTCCTGCTCTGCTTTAACAGCGGCCGTCCGTTTTCGCCCCCAAAAAAACGCCCAATAAAAAAATTTTTCGCCTTCTCGGACCATTCTCTGTCCCATAAAGCCCCACCCCGCTCCATTTTCTTGTCGGTTTTATAAGACGCAGCCCGCGTGTTATCTGCCATAGGTATTTTATCTGACGTTGAGTAGGTGTTGTCCACCACCTGATCGCTTAAGAGACCGCAATCCGCTCCGATAATACGGGTTGAGAAGGAAAAGATGGCTTAATCTTGTCGCCGCTTGCTTCTCGCCACGGCCGGAGTAGCCGACCGCGGCCGCGCGGCCCGTAGGTGCGGAATCCGGCTTGAACTTGCAGCACACAGTTTGGAATGATAAGGAGATCGCGGCATGTTGGTAATCAAGAACAACCTTATGGCGTGGAACGCAGCACGCCACCTTGGGCGAAACTACGAGAATCTGGCTACTTCCGTGGAAAGGTTGTCCTCAGGCCTCCGGATCAACAGCGCCAAGGATGACGCCGCCGGCCTGGCCGTCCGCGAACTAATGCGCGCAGACATCGCCGTCATCAAGCAGGGTTCCCGAAATGCAAACGACGGAATCAGCATGCTCCAGACGATGGAAGGCGCGATGGCAACCATCAACGAGGCCCTGGTGCGAATGAAGGAACTTGCCGAGCAGGCCGCCACCGGCTCATACTCTACCGGCCAGAGAAACATCATGAACAATGAGTTCCAGCAGATGGCCGCCGAAATTACGCGAATTGCCGGCGACACCAAATTCAACAGCATACACCTGCTCGACAGCGATTCCGCTTCCAACAATGCCAACATCCATTTCGGAATTGGATCCAGTATCGAGATCAATTCCGTGGACGTAACCGCCTCTGCACTCGGCATTGCCTCCGCTTCATTGAACACGACTCTTAACGCGCAAAACGCCCTCAACGCTGTTACCACCGCCATCACACGGAAGGATAGCGCACGAGCCAGCTTCGGCTACATGATGAACCGTCTTGACAGCACCAGCAAAGTGCTCGACATACAAGCCGAAAATCTGATGGCCTCCGAGTCCCGCATTTCCGACGTCGACGTGGCCACTGAAATGGCGTCTCTCACACGAAACCAGGTGCTCTCGCAGGCGGGCATCTCCATGCTCGCCCAGGCCAATGCAATGCCGCAGATGGCGCTCACACTGCTCAGATAACGCCACTTAGCCTTATCAAATACCCTTGTGATAGACGGATGGCTGTCCGGTTGACTGGCAGCCATCCGTCATTTATTCTGCGCCTGGCTTTCAAACCCGCCGCCAAACGTCTGATAACTGCGAAAAACGGCCGGCCCCCATAAAAAACCGCCTGCCGAGGCCCGCACTGCGATTTTATTGACTATTTTTCGGCCACCCACCAAAAAGCCCTAAAGGCCGTCAACTTGCCTCCGATAATGTAGAGTGAAATGAACGGTCCCATACGCTTTTATGGGCTCCGCGAAGTCCTAAAGCCTTTGACTTTTTCGCAAGGGTACTTGGTAAGGAGATCAACAGGATGTTAGCAATCAAAAACAATCTCATGGCGGACAATGCCGCAAGACACGTCGGCACCAGCTATGACGCGCTGGCAAGGTCCGTGGAGCGCCTATCGTCGGGGCTCCGCATCAACAGCGCAAAAGACGACGCCGCGGGACTGGCAGTCCGCGAACTGATGCGGGCCGACATTGCCGTCATAAAGCAAGGCTCCCGTAACGCCAGCGATGGCATCAGCATGCTCCAGACGATGGAAGGTGCAATGGCCGCCATCGACGATGCGCTGATCCGCATGAAGGAACTCGCCGAGCAGGCCGCCACTGGCTCTTACTCGGCAAGCCAGCGGACCATTATGAACGCAGAGTTCCAGCAGATGCTCACTGAAATCTCCCGGGTCGCCGCTGATACCAAGTTCAACAGTATACATCTGCTCGACACAAACAGCGCCTCGAACCGCTCCACGATACATTTTGGCCTCGGTTCGAGCATCGACATCAACTCCGTGGACGTAACAGCCTCTGCGCTCGGCCTGGGCTCGGCCGCACTGACTACCGCGGCGCAGGCCGTTACCGCTATGGACCTCCTCACCACCGCAATAACCCGCAAAGACAGCGCGCGGGCCATGTTCGGATATATGATGAACCGCCTCGAGAGCACCAGCAAGGTGCTCGACATACAGGCCGAGAACCTCATGGCTTCCGAGTCGCGAATCTCTGACGTCGACGTTGCCACTGAAATGGCCTCGCTCACGCGAAACCAGGTTCTCTCTCAGGCAGGCGTCTCCATGCTGGCACAGGCCAACTCGATGCCGCAGATGGCGCTCACACTGCTCAGAGGATAAACCAGACTTCTTACCACAATTGATCGCCGTGGGGGGGGGGGGGGGGGGACGGCCCCCCCCCC
>JAWLHD010000042.1:0-14751 GCA_041690555.1 Anaerohalosphaeraceae bacterium | reverse complement strand
CGCCCGGCGGCGGCTCGCGGGCGTTTTTTGGCGGCGGCCGTCCTGGGTCTGGCGGGGCGCTTCTCGGCGTTGGGGGCAGCGGGCTCCGGTTCGTCGGCGACGTCGTTTTCCACGTCGGCCGCGGGGGAAGGTTCAGATTGTTCCTGGACAGTCTCCTGTTCAGGCAGGCTGACAATGCCGGGTGCGGCGGCGGGGCGAGGAGTCATCATGCTTTGCTGTCGAAACATTTTGATGACGTTTACGGCTTCTTTGATGTTGACGGCGATTTTGTCGGGATCAGGGTCGGCAGGCTCC
Organism: Anaerohalosphaeraceae bacterium; assembly: GCA_041690555.1. Lineage (GTDB taxonomy): Bacteria > Planctomycetota > Phycisphaerae > Sedimentisphaerales > Anaerohalosphaeraceae > JACZKQ01. Next base: position 14,457 of record JAWLHD010000042.1, on the reverse strand, counting down.
TTCTTAGGCGGGTTCAATGAAGATCGAATGAGGATCGTCTTGCAGCCTGCGTTGACACCGGCGGTAACGTCGCTGTAGGTGTTGCCGATCATCCATGATTGTTTGAGGTCGATGCCGAGCTCCTCGGCGGCCTGAAAGATCATGCCGGGGTTCGGCTTGCGGAAGTCGCTGTCGCGGCGATATTTGGGTATGACGGCCTCGGGGTGGTAGGGGCAGTAGTAGATTCCGTCGAGATAGACGCGTTTGCGTCCAAGGAGCCTTCTCAATCGTTCATGGATTTCTTCGAGCACCTCCTCGCTGACCATTCCCCTGGCGACGGCGGACTGGTTTGTGACGACGACAAGTTTGTAGCCCATTTTCTTCAATTGGCTCAGGGCGTCGGCAGCGCCCGGCAGCAGCTTTACCTGGTCGGGACTGTTGATGTAGCCCGGATCCTCGATGATGGTGTCGTCTCGGTCGAGGAATATAGCAGCGTTGCCCATGATGGCTTCCTTAACAAGGTACAGTAAGGTTTGCTTCTGTACTCATAGTTTCTCGGCGTCCGGCGTTTTCAAGGCCTTCATTCGTTCTATGGTCGCGGTTGAACTCCTGCCTGCAACCATTGGAGCGAGGCTTACCTTACCGCCTCGCGCCTCGACGAACTCCCTGCCTACGACGCCTTTGTCCGCCCAATCTTCGCCCTTTACGAGGACGTCGGGTGCGACGCGCGTGATCAGCTGGAGCGGGGTCGGCTCGTCGAATATTACAATATAATCGACCATTTCCAGCGCGGCAAGCACGGCTGCGCGGTCGTTTTCATTATTGATCGGTCTGTCGGGGCCCTTTATTTGCTTTACGGATCGGTCGCTGTTGAGCCCGACAACAACGATATCGCCCTGTCTGCGGCAGAACTGGAGGTACTCGACGTGGCCGCGGTGGAGCACGTCGAAACAGCCGTTGGTGAATACGATTTTTTGCTTGCGATAGCGGTGATACTGAAGCTCTCTGAGCAGGCTATCGAGGTCCTGTATCTTGCCGGCTTGTGTTCGGCGGCTGACGGCGAGTTCGTCGACGATCTCAGCGATCGTGACGGTGGCGACGCCGAACTTTTCGACTTCGATTCCGCCGGCTATGTTGGCCAGTTCCACGGCGGTCATGTGATCGCAGCCTGCGGCGAGGCTGACTGCGAGCATGGCGAGGACGACGTCTCCGGCGCCTGTAACGTCATAGACGCTTCGCGCCACGGTCGGGACGTGAGCGCTGATATCGTGCGTTTTCAGGTAGGCGCCTTCCTTGTCCAGTGTTATTACAACGCCGCCGAGATGAAACCTGTCAATGAGGATTTCGGCGGCCCGGCTCGCATCGTCGATGGACTGTATGTCGATTCCGGCGGCTTGCGAAGCTTCGCGGCGGTTAGGAGTGATCAACGAGGCGCCAGCGTATCGCGAATAGTCGCTGATCATGGGCGGATCGACGAGGACCGTTTTCTGTGCGGCTGCCGCGGCGTCGATTATGCGTCGGCAGAGGCTCGGGGAGAGCACGCCCTTGTTGTAATCCTGCAGGCAGATGACGTCAGTTTCGGCGAGGCGTTCCATACAGAGGTCCAGTATGCGCCGGGTGGTCGCTTCATCGAGGAGGTCGCTTTTTTCTTCGTCCATCCGCAGCAACTGCTGGCGGTGGCGGTGCTGTGCAAGTCCGATAAGCCTCTGCTTGCTGGTCGTTGGGCGGTCGTGCAATTCCAGCAGTCCTGAGGTGTCTGCGCCGGCGGTGTCGAGCAGTTTTCTGAGCAGCGCGCCGTTTGGGTCTGCGCCAAGGACGCCGACACAGCGGCACTTTGCGCCCAGGGCCATAATGTCGGCGGCGACGGAGGCTGCGCCGCCGCAACTGTACTGCCTGTCGACGACCTTGAGCACCTGGACGGGGGCTTCGGGGCTGATTCGCAGCGCGTCTCCATAGACGTAGCTGTCGAGGACGAAGTCGCCCACCAGCAGCACGCGCGGGGAACCCAGATCAGTAACGGTGGTCAAAAGGTCTTTCTGCATGTTGTCCGCCCCGTTTTGTTTATCAAGGTAAGCCATCCGTGGCATCCAGTATTGGGAGTCTTCGGATTAGCGCAAGCGCTAATTCGCGTCCTCGCCAGCTTTTTTGTTTGTCAGCACGTCATCGATCAGTGCATCTATCTTATCAACTCCCGCAACGAATTCCAGCGCTACTGCCAGATAAAGAAACGGAAGTTCGTTGAATTTCTTAGCCATCAGTGCGGTTTTGACCCAGTCTTTTTCGGTTGCGAGTATCATTGTGGCGTTTGCGGCGTTTGCGGCCTTCTGAATGTCGGCGAAATCGGACTCACTATAGTTGTAATGGTCATTGAAGATTCGCTTTCCGGCGATATTCAGACCCTGCTCCCTGAGGCGTTTTAGAAATGCTTCGGGATTGCCGATTCCGCAGAATGCGAAGATTCGTTCCTTCTTGAGGTCGTCCATGCTGCATGTCGTTGCGCCGGTTCCTCGGGCGCATGGGTGCTGGTGAATAGCCTTGGCGACGACGATGTCGCTTTTGATTCGCATTATCTGCCTCTCCAGCCGGTCGATCTGCAGGGGCGTGATCTGGTCGTATCTTGTGATAATGACGGCATGTGCTCTTCGTATTGCGCGGGGCGGCTCTCGCAACAGGCCTGCGGGGAGGAGCCTGCCATAGCCGAAAGGGCAGGTTGCGTCGACTGCCAGGATGTCCAGATCTCGCCTGAGCCTTCTGTGCTGGAAGCCGTCGTCCATGATCAGGACGTCGGCGGCGAACTTGCGGACGGCTTGTTCGGCGGCTGCGACTCGGTCGGGGTTTACGAGGACCCTGGCGTCGGGACAGGCTTTCTGGAGGATTGCGGGCTCGTCGCGGATCTCGCCGTCGGCGGTTTTGTAGCCTCGCGTCAGGACGGCGCATCGGCGTCCCTTTTCGTGAAGTCGTCTGCAAAGCCAGACCACCAGCGGCGTCTTGCCGGTGCCGCCGGTGGTGAGATTTCCTACGCTGATAACGGGAACGTCGGCTGCACAGGACTTCAGCAGTCCGGTGTTGTAGCCGATGTTGCGTGCGGCGACTGCGGATCGGTAGATGACCGAGACGCCCGTTAGCGCGGACCTGAGCAGTTGCCTGTCCAATCGGCTGCTTCGCTTTGCAATCAGATTGCGGTACGAATTCTGGTCCACCGATCCATCCTTCCTGTGATCCGTCGCCGCTACGTTCAGCTTTTTTGCATGCGGGCGATGATTGCGTCGGCCATTCGGCTGGTTCCGACGGCTGTTGGATCGTTGCGGTCCTGCTTAAGATCGTATGTTACATCTCTTCCATCGGCGATGACGGAAGCGACGGCCTTTTCCAGTCTTTCGGCCTCGGCCTTCATGCCCAGGTGGTTGAGCATAAGCACTCCGCTGAGTATTAGGGCGGTGGGGTTCACCTTGTTCTGGCCGGCGTACTTTGGGGCACTTCCGTGCGTGGCCTCAAAGATTGCTCCTTTGAGGCCGATGTTTGCACCGGGCGCCACGCCGAGGCCGCCGACGAGTCCTGCGCAGAGGTCGCTGACGATGTCGCCGTAGAGGTTGGGCAGTACGATAACATCGTAGAGTTCCGGTTTTTGGATGAGCTGCATGCACATGTTGTCGACGATGCGATCTTCGAATTCGATTTCGGGATAGTCTTTGGCGACCTGCCGACTGACTTCAAGCCAGAGTCCGTCGCTGAACTTCATGATGTTGGCCTTGTGGACGCTGGTCACCTTGCGGCGGGCCATTTTGCGGGCGTAGTCGAAAGCAAACCGTACGATCCGCTCGGTGCCCTCCACGGAGATGGGTTTGATGCTCACGCCGGTGTCTTTTCCGATTCGGCGTTTGCTGTGCGCGTTGAGCCATTCGATCAGCTCGGCGGTTTCGTCGGCGTTCTTCTCGAATTCGATGCCGGCATAGAGGTCCTCGGTGTTTTCGCGGACGATGACCAGGTCGATGTCGGCGTACCTGCTGCGGACGCCCTTATAGCTTTTGCAGGGGCGGACACATGCGTAGAGATCGAGGGCCTGGCGCAGGTATACGTTGATACTCCGGAAGCCGGTGCCGACGGGCGTCGTGATGGGCGCCTTCAGGGCGACGCCGTTCTTCTTGACGGATTCGAGTGTGGCGTCGGGCAGGGGTGTGCCGAGCCTGGCCATTACTTCAACGCCGGCTTCGGCGATCTCCCATTGCAGTTTGGCTCCCGTGGCGTCGATGCATCTTTGCGCGGCTTCGGCTATTTCGGGACCGATCCCATCACCGGTGATCAAGGTAACTTTGGTCATTCGGTAAACTCCATAAATAATTAACCTGTTTCTGGTTATGGTGGTACTGGCCTTTGGGCCTGTCGAGCTAACACACCAACGCCCCCCTGCATCCGGGGCGCCATAGTACCGGGACGCGTGCGTGCTGTCAACACGGCAATCGGCGACGGTTGCCAGGGCTGACGGGCGCTGATTATTCTTCCGGAGCAAGATTTTCGTCGAGTTGGTATGTCCGGCCGGGTTGGGTGTCGAATTCAACCACTTTTTCGCCGCAGCGGATTCTGCAAGGATTTCCCAGGAGGGAACGTATGCGGGCATGGCGGAGTTCGCCATTGTTCCATGCGAGGTCGACTTCGAAGCCTCCGCGGGCTCGGAGTCCGGTGATACTGCCGTCGGACCATTTGGCGGGCAGGGCGGCCAGCAGATGCAGTTCGCCGGCGTGGCTCTGCAGGAGCATTTCGGCGATGCCCGAGGCGGCGCCGAAGTTGCCGTCGATCTGGAAGGGCGGGTGCGTATCGAACATATTTGGGAGGGTTCGCTGCGGGGTGAGCTGATTTGACAGCATCGTGTACGCGTGGTCGCCGTCTTCGAGTCGGGCCCAGAAGTTGATTTTCCATGCCATCGACCAGCCTGTTCCGCCGTCGCCGCGGAACTCCAGGGATTTTTTGGCGGCGGCGAATAATTCCGGCGTGCCGCGTTTGGTGATCTGGTTTGATGGGTGCAAACCATAAAGATGGGAGACGTGACGGTGCTGCTCTTTGGGGTTGTCCTTGTCTTCGAGCCACTCCTGAAGCTGTCCGTGGCGGCCGATCTGCATTGGGGCGATGCGGGCTCGCTTTTCAATTATTGTTTTGCGGAAGTCCTCATCAGTTCCGAGGATTGTGCCGGCCTGGATGCAACTGTCGAAGAGGTCGCGTATGATCTGGTGGTCCATCGTGGGGCCCATCACAAGGCCGCCGAGTTCGGGCGAATTCGAAGGACCCGAGATGAGCCAGCCTTTGTCGCTCCGGGGGTCTTCGACGAGGTAATCCACGAAGAACAGGGCCGCTTCCCTCATGATCGGCCAGGCTCGCTTTTCGAGGAACTGGCGATCGCCGGCGAACTGGTAATGGTACCAGAGGTGCATGGTCAGCCATGCGCCGCCCGTTGGCCAGATGCCGTGGTTGGAGTGGTTGATCGGGGCGGCGCCTCGCCAGATGTCGGTGTTGTGATGCAGGACCCATCCGCGGCAGTTGTAATGTGTTCGAGCCACTTCAGCGCCTGTTTTTGCCAGGTCGGCAAGCATGTCGAATAGAGGTTCGTGGCATTCGGAGAGGTTGGTAATCTCGGCGGGCCAGTAATTCATCTCGGTGTTGATGTTTACGGTGTACTTGGAATCCCATGCCGGGGTCAGGCTGTCGTTCCATATCCCCTGGAGGTTTGCCGGCTGGGAGCCGGGTCTCGAACTGGCGATGAGGAGGTATCGGCCGAACTGGAAGAACATCGCCGCCAGGTGCGGGTCGTCGCCGTTCTTGAATTTCCTGATTCGCTCGTCCGTGGGAGCATTAGCGGCATCGGTCCGGCCGAGATTGAGATTGACGCGGCGAAAGAGAGAGCGGTGGTCGGCCAGGTGTGCATTTCGCAGCAGGGTGAAGCTCTTGCGCGACGCCTTGGCCACCGCGTCGCGGGCTGCTTTTGCGGGGTCTTTGGAGAGGTCGTTGTAGCTCTTGTAGTTGGTCGCGGCGGTCAGCAGCAGTGTCGCGGAATCGGCGTCCTGAACTGTGATCCGGCCTTCGCCGGCGATGATGCGGCCGCCTTCGGCGGTTACTTGCAGACGGGCGTCGAACGTCATTGCGCATCGGCGAGCGTCTTTGGTGCGGGGTTCAACGTAGTCCTTCACGCGGCCCGCGAGGACGAGCGTGTAGCCGTCGGAAGCGACTGTGTGCAATTCGTGGATACTGTCCAGGGTTACATCGAAATGAAGGGCGCCGGTCTTGTCCGCCTGGAGCCGGACGACCAGCACGTTGTCGGGATAGCTTGCAAAGACCTGGCGCGTGTAGTTGACGTCGCCGGCACGATATGTTACCGAGGCGATCGCGCTGTCGAGATCGAGTTGTCTTCGATAGCTGCTGATTTCGTCATGGTTTCTGAAATCGATATAGATGTCGCCGAATGGCTGATACCGCTCCTGTCGCAGCGGGATTGACATGAATTTCTGCATTGCCAGATCCTCGGCCTGTCGCTGCTTTCCGTCGAAGAGAAGCTGCCTGATTTCGGCGAGATGCTCGTGGGCATTGGGATTGGCGTAGCTGCGCGGCTCGCCCGTCCAGAGGGTGTCTTCGTTAAACTGCAGGCGCTCGCGCCTGGCGCCGCCGTAGACCATCGCGCCCAATCGTCCGTTGCCGACGGGCAGTGCCTGATCCCACTTCTCGGCGGGCTTGTCGTACCACAGGACCATATCGCCGGTGGCGGCGGGAGGTATCGTCGCGGCATTCAACTCCACAAGTCCGCAAGTGTGCAGACCGGCTGAAACTACAGCGAAGACGAAGAGAAACCTGTATCCTGACATATAATACTCCTTTGCATGACAAGCCTTGCCAAGTTCCTTGCCAAAAGACGCATCTGCCGTAAAATACCGTGCAAGTGTACTCTAACCGAAAACGCGTCTCCAAACAAGGAGCGGCAATGTCGAAGATCGGCTTTATCGGCAGCGGCAATATGGCGGAAGCCTTGATACGGGGGATTCTGGCCTCGGATTTATATGTGGCGGCGGATGTTCTTGTTAGCGACGTTCGGCCGAATCGGCTGGATCAACTTTGTGCGCAATACGGGATTACGCGTGCAGAGGACAATATCGAGCTGACTTGTCAAGCGGACATCCTTGTTCTCAGCGTCAAGCCCCAGAATTTTTCCGACGTTTTGGCCGAGATTCGCCAGGCGGTTCGCAAAGACGCGCTTGTGATCTCAATCGCCGCAGGGATTACGACTTCGGGCGTTAGCGCTGCGCTCGGCGACGTCGAGGTTGTGAGGGTGATGCCGAACACTCCGGCGCTGATCGGACAGGGCGCAAGCGCCCTCTACTCTGCCAACGCCTCATCGCGGTCAATGCAGACTGCCAAGGACCTTTTTGGGGCTGTAGGCAAGGTGGTAATCGTCGATAACGAGGGGTTGATGGACGCAATTACCGCGGTCAGCGGATCCGGTCCGGCCTATTTCTTCCTGCTGATGGAGGCAATGATCGAATCGGCCAAGAGCCTCGGCCTGACTGAGGATGTGGCCCGTACTATCGTTCTCCAAACGGCCAAGGGCGCAGCGCTTCTTGCTGAAGCCGCCGGCGAAACGGGCAGCACTCCTGGTGACCTGCGACAGCAAGTAACGAGTCCGGGGGGCACCACTGAGGCGGCGCTCAAGATCTTCCGCCGTATGGATTTCGGCGGCATGGTTCAAGCAGCTTTGAAAGCCGCCTGCGACCGAAGCAGAGAACTCTCGGGTTAACTGAACGGAATTTTCGGCGGTTCCGCAAGCGGATCACAGTTGGGCGGCGATGGCGACACTGGGGCTGGTCCTCCATCACCCGCTGCAAAAACGTCCACTCCAGGGTGGCAAGGCGGTGCTACTCGACGATGATCGCCTCAACGGGGCATTCATCGGCTGCCTGTTGGGCAAGCGCCTCAAACTCGGGGGGAACGGGGTCGACGATGACCTCCGCCTTATCCTCGCCCATGACAAAGACATCCGGACACGTATCGCAGCACAACCCGCACGCGGTGCAGCTATCGTCAACAGTAACTCTCATGACGACCTCCTATGTGAATAAGCTTGCGCTTTTTTCTGGCCCTTCAGACTATTTTCGACGTCTTCGGGCGCGAACCTTTGACGCGAAAACTATTATAATGATAAAAAGGCGGCGGCCAAATGTTTTTCTGGAAATCGCGGCGCTGGCCGCTATACTGTCGGTCCGATAGGCGGCAGGCAAAGGCGAAGCCTGCCGAAGCGAAAGAAACGGCAGAATACGACATCGTGGTCGGGTCCCATGCAAGCGACGCACGCGAACCTGGTCAGACTCGGAAGAGAGCAGCCATAAGCGACTGCGGCGCTGTGCGTGGCAAACCCGGCCACCCTTTTTTTTGATAACTATGGCTTACACTGTATTGGCACGGCGGTTCCGCTCCCAGACGTTTGACGACGTTGTCGGACAGGATGCCGTTGCTCAAACCCTGAAGAACGCCATCAAGACCGGGCGGGTGGCGCATGCCTACCTGTTCACGGGGACGCGAGGTGTCGGCAAGACGACAATGGCGCGAATACTGGCCAAGGCACTGAACTGCCTCGAATCGGACGGGCCGACAACGACGCCGTGTCTTAAGTGCGACAGTTGCGTGGCAATCAACCTCGGCGAGGACATCGACGTTATTGAGATCGACGGCGCGTCCAACACCGGCGTAGACGACGTGCGGCAGTTGCGGCAGAACGCGATCTACCGGCCTGCACGGGCAAGACACAAGATTTACATAATTGACGAAGTTCACATGCTCAGTACCGCGGCGTTCAATGCGCTGTTGAAGATTCTCGAAGAGCCGCCGGACCACGTCAAGTTTATCTTCGCCACGACCGAGCCGAACAAGGTCCTGCCGACAATTCAGTCGCGCTGCCAGCGGTTTGATTTCGGGGCGATCGATCCTGCCGTGATAGGTCGGCAGCTCGCTGCGATTCTCAAGTCGGAGAACATTGCTTTTGAAGACGATGTGATTGTTGCGCTGTCGCGGCTGGCGAATGGTTCGATGCGGGACGGGCTCAGTCTGCTGGATCAGGTGATCAGCCGGGGTGTGGAGCCGCTGACGGTTCCGCTCCTGGAGGAGGCGGTGGGGCAGCCGAGCCGCCAGAGCATCTGTGAGCTGGCCGACAAGATCGGGCGGCATGATGCGGCGGCGGTGCTGGAGCAGCTCGATTCGCTGTTGAAGACAGGCCAGACGGCGGTGCAGATTGTCGACGCATTGATCGATGTGATGCGCGACCTGATCGTGGTGAGATCGACCGACGCAAAAAGCGACCTGTTGGTGCTGACCGGCGAGGAGCGAGCCGGCATGGCGACGCTGGCGGAACTGTTCGATACGCCGGGGCTCATTTACGGGATAACCGCCCTGGAGAAGCTCCGCTGGACGATCAAGAACAGTGACAACCCGCGTGCACTGCTGGAGGCTTCGATGCTGCGGCTGGCGCTGAGCGAGCATTTCATCGGTTTGGAGCGGGTTCTGTCCAGGCTGGAGACCGGCGGCGCGTCTGGCGCCGGAGGGACAGGCTTAAAAAAAAACGCGCCGTGGACAGTAAGCAATGCTAAACCGGCGGAAAAGGTGTCTGACCCCTTTAATTTGCCTGAGGGCTGGGCGACGATCGTTCAGTCGATGGGGGAGGGTAACGGGGTAACGGCGGGGTTCCTTGAGAAGGCGAGTGTCGCCGGTTTCGAGGCCGGCGTTCTGAAGCTGCGTTTTCCGAAATCGGCCGGTCTGGCGATGAGCCATTGCCAGAATCGCACCGACAGCATCGAGGCGTTTCTTAAAGGTGCTTTGGGGCAGGCAGTGCGGGTGGTTTTTGAGGCATCGGATGAACAGGACGCCCCTGAGGCACAAGCGCCGAGGCCCGTCGCCCCGGGCGCCAAGATGGACAAGGGTAAACGGCAAGAGGCGATAAATGACCCGGCGGTGCAGTTGCTACTGAACGGCCTGGATGCGAAGGTCACCGATATAGAGGAATTAAAAATCCACTCGTCCGACGATACAAAAGACCTCGACTCGGCAAGCGAAATCGCGGACGCGTAATCCAATTCTCACTCCGTTTTTCTGTCTCCAGTCGCTCTGCCCGCGTCCTGTCCGATGAAGTAGCTTGACAGGGCGGCGGCTATGTAGCCCAGGACGGTGATCGCATAGATCGCCAGGAGCGTACAAAGTACCTTTCCTTCTGTCGTAACCGGCCAGTGCTGGGAACCCAGGGTCGTTATGATCATGGCGGTCCACCAGACAGAATCCCAGTACGATGTGAATCCTGGTTGCGCGGGAGCGTTTCTTTCGAACGTGTAAATCCCCGCGGCGCCCAGGAAGACGACAATCAGCGTTACGGCCAGGACGTATTGCGCACCTCTGCGGTGCATCGTTGCCGCAAGCGCGCCGAGGGACCGGTTAAAAGAGGTTACCAGCCGGGCGAAACGAATCGCTGATCCCGTTTTGAAGACCCGGAGTGCTCGAAGGACGCGGAAGAATCTCAACGCGGGGATCACCAGCGAAATGCCTGTCAGCCAATTCGCCGCCAGGTATCCTTTCTTGTCGACGGCGGCGAGGAATCTCACTGCAAAATCCACGATGAACACCGCCCAGACGAGGTGAAGCAGAAAGAACAGCATCGGTGTCAGGCCGTAAGCAAACTCGATGATCAGCAAGGCAAGCCAGACAAAGCCCAGCACCGCCATCACCGTTTCGACCGCGTTGGCCAGCTTCGCAAGTCTGTTGGTCCTGGTCTTTGTTTCGTCAGCCATGCTGGATTATTCCGGCGGCGGACAGAAGCGGGGCGCATCCATCCCAAGTGTGTCATGGTATTCGGCAGCATGGTTCGGCGCAATTCACGAGAAACCTGCCAGTGACGGATAATGTCTTGGCGCACGGCCCATTGAGACACACTGCGTCCGATAGAGTATTGGCGTGTCTTCGACGGGCTGCGCGAAAAATGAACGCAATAGCACACGTCCGACTGGAACTTGTACCAGAGCGACTCGAATGCCTCGAGCTCTTCGAGATGCGACAGTATGGCTTTGGTGCCGCGAATGATTTCGTGTTCGTCCACCAGCGCCGGCGGCTCGCCGCCCGTACCGATATCCGCCGGCAGGTCGGCTGCGGAGTCCAGCACCACTGTTTTATGTTCAAGGCACATCTCGTTGAGTGTCTCCTCCACGGCGGCGCTGCCATCGCCATCTTGGGTCGTGAAAAGGGTAATCATACGATTCCTCCCGCACCAGTATCGTTTGCTGAAGTGCCCTGCAAATTAATCGGCTGATGCGGGCTGCCTGTTAATGGCGGGCGCCACGATTGACACCCCGGGTGACATGAGGTACTATTCTGCGGCGGGTTGAGTAAACTGCTTAATACGAGGATACGTTGCACATGAATCCGGCCTATACAGAGAGTTTGAACCGGCTGATCGAGGAATTTGGCAGACTGCCGGGCATTGGTCCAAAGACGGCTGAGAGGCTGGCTTTTCATGTCCTGAAGACCGAAGCCTGCACGGCTTTGGCCTTGGCGGATGCCATTGCCGCCGTCAAAAAGAATATCCGCCAGTGCAAGGTCTGCTTCAATCTCTCCGAGGCCGAGGTGTGTAACATATGCAGCGATGTTCGGCGCGACCAGGCGGTTATATGTGTTGTCGAGCAGTCGCGCGACCTGATCAGCCTGGAGAAGACCGGATTGTGTCGGTGGGTGTACCATGTGCTTGGCGGACACATAGCGCCCTTGGAGGGCGTGGAGCCCGGCGACCTGACCATCGAGGCACTCGTTCGACGCGTGCGAGCCGGCGGCGTCAATGAGATCGTTATGGCGACAAACCCGAACCTTGAGGGTGATGGGACGGCGCTGTACATAAGTTCGCTTCTGCGACCGATGAATGTGAAGGTAACTCGACTGGCCCGCGGTCTGCCGTCGGGGGGGACGATTGAATTCGCCAGCGGCTCAATACTTGCCGATGCCATTCAAGGGCGATCCGATCTGTGACGCCCTGTATGTAGGGCGAGCGGCCCGTGCCTGCAAATCATGTGCTCACTTACCACTTGAACGCAGTATTTTCACAAAACTTCTCATGTGAACGCTTATCACCTGCGCTTTTTGTCGGTATAATACAATGCGGTGAGCCTTTGATTCAGACCCTGAAAGGCAGTGGCAATGAAAATGGCGATGACGGGACAGATGCGGTTGGAGCAGCGGATGAAGCTTGCGCCGCGGATGATCCAGGCAATGGAGGTCCTGCAGCTCCCATTGCTCGCCCTTCAGGAAAAGATCGAAGCCGAATTGAACAGCAACCCGGTCCTGGAGACCGCCGAGGAACGAGATGAGACTGATGCCGACGAAAGTACGCCTGAACCGGAGCAATCCGATGACTCGATAGATAATCGCGAGCTCATCGTTGGCGATGATGCGGATCGGGCCGATGATTTTGAGCGCCTCGAACGGCTTGAGGAAAGCGAAGCCGGATTTACAGACTACATGGAAACCGCCTCATCCGGCGGGTTGCGGCGCAATTCGGGGGAGAGCGACAAGAAGCTGGAGGCGCTTCAGAATACGGCCGCCCAGGAGGCATCGCTCAACGACAGCCTCAATGAGCAGTGGCGGCTTATCGACGCGGACGAGCCTGTCAAGGAGGCCGGCAGGCTTATCATCGATTATATCGACGAAAAGGGATATCTGACGGTCCGGTTGGAGCAGCTTCATAACAAGGACAAGCACTCGTTTGGCATCGAGCACCTTTATGCGGCTTTGGAGCTCGTGCAGAAGCTGGAGCCGGCGGGTGTCGGTGCACGGGACCTTAAAGAGTGCCTGCTTATACAGATGCGGCAGTTCCCGGATGACATGTCGTTCGAGATTCGGCTTGTGGAGCGGCATTGGGACGAGTTGCTGGAAAACAAGCTGCCGCAGATCGCGCGGAAGATGAAGTGTACGGTTGACGAGATCAACGCCGCGGTCTCACGTATGAGCAAGCTCGATACTTCGCCCGGTCTGGGGATCGGCAGAGACGATAATCACCCGATTACCGCTGACATAATCGTGGAGCCGCGCGAGGATGGCGGCTACAGCGTGCAACTGACGGATACCAGCGTGCCCAACCTGCGGGTAAACCGCTTTTACGCGAAAATGTCGCGGGATCGCGGCATCGACCAGAAGACGCGGGAATTTCTCCTGCAGAATATTCGGTCGGCGCAGTGGTTCATGGAGGCCATTGAACAGCGCAAAAACACGCTTCTGCGGGTTGCCGAGGAGATCGTCGAGCATCAGCGGGAATTCTTTGACAAGGGGCAGTTGTACCTCAAGCCGCTGCCGATGGCGGCGGTTGCCGACAGGGTGGGGGTGCATATTGCGACGGTTTCGCGGGCGGTCGCGGGCAAGTATGTGCAGTGCCCGCAAGGGGTTATGCCGTTGCGGAGTTTCTTTAACGGCGGGATGGAGAATGCCGAAGGAGAGGCCCACAGTTGGGACGCGGTAAAGGCCAAGCTTCAGCAGATCGTTGATGCGGAAGACAAATCGAACCCGCTTAACGACGACGAAATCAAGATTAAGCTGTCTGAAAGCGGGATGGGCGATATTGCGAGGCGGACTGTGGCGAAATACCGGAAGATACTGAACATACCTACCGCTCGATTCCGTAAAAAGTATTGATGCCGCAAAATCAGCATTTCTGATGCGTGGAGGGAGATTTGCGATGTTTTTTGGACTTGCAAGGTATTTGAATGACACCTGTGTTTTTCGAGTTACGGAATTCGGTTGTGGGCGTGGCGGGGTTGGGAGGCCTTGGCTCGCATGTGGCTGCTGCGCTGGCTCGAATGGGGCTTGGCAGGCTTGTAATCGCGGATTTTGATATTGTGGACACGAGCAATTTGAACCGGCAACAGTATTATTTCGACCAGGTGGGGATGGCAAAAGTGGATGCTACTGTCGCCAATTTGCGGCGGATAAACCCCGAAATCGCCGTTTTTGGGCATCAGGTGCGGTTGACGGCTGAGAATATTCCGGAGATATTCGGTGGGGTGGATGTGGTCGCGGAGTGCTTTGATCGGAGTGAGCAGAAGCAAATGTTGGTCGAGACGGTGCTTCTTCGGATGGATGTGCCTGTTGTAAGTGTAAGCGGGATAGCGGGTTACGGTCGGAGCAACGAGATTGTAACTCGCAGGATTTCGGATCGGTTGGTGCTTGTGGGGGATGGGGTCAGCGGGACTGGGCCGGGGGTGCCTTTGACGGCTGGGCGGGTTGGGGTGGCGGCGGGGCATCAGGCTAATGCCGTGGTGGAGATGATGGTGGAGGGTGGTCGGAAGAAGGAGCGTCGGAGCTGGCAGTGAGTAAGTTGTTGGAAATACGTGGTTTAGGGCGGGAGTTTTGGCGGTGAGCAGCGTTTTGAAGATAAACGGTTTGGAACGGGAGTTTCCGTCGGAGGGTGTTCCGGAGACGCTTTTGGAC
>JAWLHD010000041.1:0-15158 GCA_041690555.1 Anaerohalosphaeraceae bacterium | reverse complement strand
GAACTTTCGCCTTCTGATGCTGTCATTCGAGGCGTTCAAGCCGCACGATGCGCAGATGCTCGAAGATCTTGCGGCATGGGTCGGCGCGGGCGGCGTGCTGGTTATCTTCAAGACGGCCGACGCATTCGACGGCATCGACATGTTCTGGAGGCAGGCGGGTTTTGCGTCGCCGCAGGCGTACCTGTGTTCGAAATTCGGCATCACCTATGACGATGCGCCCGCCAACGCGACTCTCGGCGGGCAGCGGTGCGTGCACAGGACGTTCGGCAGAGGGCACGTGGTGCTGGCGGATCATGTGCCGAGCACATTTGTTCACAAGGCGATTGCCGAGGATGTGTATGTCCCGTTTGTCCGGGGGTGCGTGCAGAAATACCTCGATGAAACTCTCATCGAACCCCAGTGCTTCGTGGCGCGACGAGATCGATTCGTTATTGCACACACGTTCGACACCACCACGACGCTGCAAGGCAAATACGTCGACATCTTCAGTCCCAATCCGGCAGTCTTGGCGGACCCTCAACTCGGTCCCAATACGAGCATGATCCTCATTGACGTCACTCGGCAGATTGACGGCGAGGCACCGGCAGTGCTTCACTGCACGTACCGGCTAATGGGCAAGAAGGAGGCAACTGACCAAACCACATTCTTGGTTGCAGGACCCGCCGGCACCGACGCCGCAATCCGTGTGTACACGGCAGGCAAGCGACCCATCGCGGTTGAAGCCCACACTTTAAACGGCAAGACCGTCGAGGCCACTGTAGAGGACGGCGGCAACCGTACGATTCTCGTGGGCTTCGACGGCAACCCTAAGGGCGTGGGCGTGAAGATCACGTGGGAGGATTAGGGAACAGAACAGGCGATGCAGTAGTCGTCGGCTTCAATCATCTTCGTACTCATCAGATTCGGCGGGAACTGCCTGCGATTCCGGTGCTGTTCGGCCATAGACAAGATGGTTGTAAACCGATTCGATCGTTGCGACCATTGTCTGCGGCGCGAATTTCTCCATCACAGATTCGCGAGCCTGGTACCCGAGCCGGAAACGCAGATCAGGATCCTGGATGAGCTTTTCGCAGGCTTCGATAAGCTGTTCGACGTTTTCCGGCTCGATCAGAAAGCCAGTGTTCTCGTTGACGACCTCGCGCGCCCCGTCGATATCGAACGACACGACCGGCTTGGCGCAAAGCATCGCCTGCGGCAACACCCGCGCCAGCCCTTCGCGGAGCGAACAATGCACCAGGATGTCCGAGGCATGAATCGCCAACGGTATCTGGTCCGGCGGCAGAAGGCCTGCAAACCTGAACCTGTAACCCAGGCTTGCGAGTTGTATCTGCGATTTGATCTGCTCGGTCAGAGCGCCGTCCCCAACGAACAGCCAAACAAGATTCTCATACTTCGGCGCCAGCGCCGCCGCAGAGCGGATGATGTATTCATGGCCCTTCAATTCGGCCAGCCGCGCGATACAGACAACGACTACCGTCTGCTCCCCTATGCGGTACTTGCGCCGAAAATCGCTCACCGCCTGCTCGCTGGCCGGCTCCAGAAAGGCCTGCTCCTCTATCGCCGAATAAGCCGTCACAAAATCACCGGGCTGTCCGATCCCCGCGGCCATCGCCTTTTCCGCCATCGCGTCGGCCACGCAGATCATACAGTCCGTGCGCTTCGCGGCAGCCTTCTCGACGGCAATATAAAACCGGTTCCGCGACGGCTTCTCGTAAGGATGAAAAGGAAGCCCGTGAATAGTATGAACAACGTACGGAAGCCGCTTCGCTCTCGGCCCTGAACGCACTGCATGCGCGGCAAACCGACCCAGTATACCTGCCTTGGCCGAATGCGTATGCACGATGTCCGGCTTGAGCTGCCGAATCAGTTTCTTGATCTGAAAGTAGCTGGCAAGATCGTACTGCGGCCGAATCTCGCGCCGCAACTTGTTGACGACGATCGTTTCGTATGGGGCATTCCTTGTCTGCTCGAAAAGCGCGCCCTCCGGCCCGATCGCCGGACCGGTGATCAGGGTCACCTCATGTCCGTGCTCGGCCAGCAGACGACAGGTGATCAGGGTGTTCTCCTGTGCTCCGCCGAGTATCAAACGGGTTATCACGTGTACGATCTTCATAGCCAACGGCATTAAGCCACACGCGGCCAGAAAAATCAAACAGATTCCACACTCCGCCGTTTAAAAAATCCGCACGCAAAGTCAGTAGTTAATCCGCATCAGGCACAGCCCCGAAGCGGGAGCGACAGGCCCGGCCGCCGAACGGTCTTTGGCCGCAAGTATATCCGCCAGGTTCTGCGGACCCCATCGACCTCTGCCAACCTCCACGAGTGTCCCCACGATGTTGCGGACCATATTGTACAGAAATCCGTCCGCCTCGACGTCTATGAGGACCCAGTTCTCGTCCCGCATCACCCTGCAACTGGTGATCGTACGTACCGACGATGTCCGACGGTCCGCAGCATTGGCGAACGACTTGAAGTCATGCCTGCCTTTAAGCATTGCGGCCGCCGTCGCCATTGCCTCCACGTCCAGCATGCCCGGCCGATGCCAACAGAACCGTATATCCATCACGGGCCGCGCCGGCCCCGTGTAGATGCTGTACCGGTACAGCTTGCATTTCGTGTCGCTGATAGCGTCGAAAGACGGGCTGACCTCCTTTGCCTCGGCAACCGCGATATCCTGCGGCAGTATATTGTTGAGTGCCTTTGCAAAGTTGGCCGTCGGCACGCGGCTGTCCACGTCGAAGTGAGCCACCTGCCCCAGTGCATGCACGCCTGCGTCAGTCCGCGAGCTGCCGAACAACTCCACCTGCACGCCGCATAGACGCTCGATCGCGTTTTGCAGCGTCTCCTGAACGGTCTTTCGACACCGCTGCCGCTGCCAGCCGGAGTACTCGGTCCCATCGTAACGGACCACAAGCTTAATTCTGCGGTTGCCCATATCGCCCCAAGAGAAAAGCCGGACGCTGAAACGCCCGGCCTTCACTTTAACACACCTTGTGCGAGGAGCTAAATTAATTTTTCGGCGATCTGCACCGCGTTTAGCGCCGCGCCCTTGCGAAGCTGATCGCCGGCCACCCAGATGTTGATGCCCCGGTTGTCCGGGATCGATTCGTCCTGCCGGATCCGACCTACGTAGCAGTCGTCCTTGCCGGTCGCGTCTATCGGTTGCGGAAAGCGATTGTTCTGGCGATCGTCCATCACGCTCACGCCCGGCGCCGTCCTGAGAATCTCGGTCACCTCTTCCGGCGTGATCGGATCACGGAACTCCAGGTTGATGCTCTCACAGTGCGTCCGCATCACCGGCACGCGCACGCACGTGCAGGTAATCGCAATCCGGGCACAATTGAATATTTTGCGAGTCTCGAGCACCATCTTCATCTCTTCTTCATTGTAGCCGTTGGGACCAATCTTCGAATCATGCGTGTACAGATTAAACGCCAACTGGTATCGCAGCGTATTGCACGTAACAGGCTTGCTATCCAGCACCTCGCGCGCCTGCTGGATCATCTCCAGCATCGCGCTTTGCCCAGCGCCGCTTGCCGCCTGATAAGTGCTGACCACCATCCTTTTTACGGGGTTGGCCTTATGCAGCGGCCATACCGGCACGTTGGCGATAATTGTCGAACAGTTCGGGTTGGCGATAATACCCTTGTGCTGGCCGATGGCCTCCGGATTAATTTCGGGGATCACCAGCGGCACCTCCGGGTCCATCCGGAATGCGGATGAATTGTCAACCACCACCGCACCCGCATTCACGGCCGCGGGCGCAAACTGCTTGCTCCGACCGCCGCCAGCCGAGAAAAGGGCTATGTCTATCCCCAAAAAACTGCCTTCCGTTAGTTCTTCGATGACGTACGTCTTGCCCTTGAAATCGATCTTCTTGCCCGCCGATCGCGAACTGGCCAACATCTTCAGCGAGTCAAACGCGAAGTTGCGCTGCTCGATAATGCTCAGAAATTCCTGCCCTACGGCACCTGTAACCCCGGCAATTGCCAGATTTACGCTCATAGTACTACACTCCAAAAAACGTTAACCTCTAAGGAACTCAAGAACTTAGCACCTTTTACTCACAAACGCAAGCGGGATCGATCTGATATCCGCGCAACCCCCCGGCTCCTCGCTCGTCCCTTGCGAGCCGGGCGCGGATCAAATGCACTTGAGGATATGAAGTGGATCAGCCGATCTCTTCGTCGATCCAGCCCAAAAGTTCTTTCAGGTTGTCGATCGTGATATCGCCCATGTGCGCGATGCGGAACGTCTCCTGTTTGAGCTTGCCGTATCCGTTGCCGAACACGGTATTGTGCTTTTTCTGGATAGCCCCGATCACCTCGCCTACATTGATGCCTCGCGTGTTCTTGACCGTTGTCAGCGTATTGGACGCATACTCTTCAGGACAGAACAGTGCGAAGTTCTTCTTCGTCCATTCACGAACGAACTCGGCCATCTTCTTGTGCCGCGTCCATACGTTCTCCATTCCCTCCTCCAGGAGCCGCGTGCACTGGTAGTGAAGCGCCATGATATGCGGAACCGCCGGAGTCGTCGGCGTTTGGTTCTTCGCCGCCGATTTGGCGAACTGCTGGAAGTCGAAGTAATAGCCGCGGTCCGGAATCGTCTTGCTCTTGTCCAGAGCCCGATTGCTCACTGCGAAAACAGCCAGTCCCGGCGGAATTGCAAACGCCTTCTGCACCGACGCAAAAACAACGTCCCACCCCAGTTCGTCGAAGTGCATTGGCAATCCCACCATACCGCTCACCGCGTCCACGAACACCAGTACGTCCGGATGCTTCTCCTTGAGCATCTTGCTGATCTCGTAAACGGGATTGGTCAGCCCGGTCGAAGTCTCGTTGTATACCATCGTCACCGCGGCGTACTTGCCTTCCGACAACTTTGCGTCGATCATGTCAGGGTTCACCGCCTGCCCCCACTCGACCTTCAACTCCTCAACCTTGCGCCCGCAAGAACGAGCTACGTCGGCGTACTTGTCGCTGAACGCCCCGCACATCGTGCACAGAACGGTCTCATCCATCCGCACACAATTGCGAATGCTCCCTTCCCACACTCCCGAAGCCGACGACGTGCTCAGGAACACATTCTGATCGGTGAACAGTATCTTCTTGAGCATGTCGACCGTCTCGCCGTGCAGTTGCGAGTACTCCTTGCCGCGATGCCCCAGCGTTGGACGGGCAAGCTGTTCGAGGACTTCCGGCAAAACGTACACGGGACCCGGAATAAACAACCGCGGAGGGTTCTTCCAGTCTGTCATTTCTGATGCTCCTGTTTTCTCATTTGTTCAGTTTATATCCTCTCTACCCAGGGCGATCTGCGAACGCCCAACTACACTTGTTTTCGACGTAAAACCTGCCGTCTTTCAGTATTTGTAAATCACCATGCCGGTGAAGATCTTAGGATGGAAAAACGTCGATTTCTGCGGCATCTTTTCGCCTGCCGCGGCTACGGCCTTGACCTGCTCGATTCGCGTCGGATTCATGAAAAAGACCGCCTGGGCCTGACCCGAATCCACCGCGGCAATGGATTGCTCGATCGCGTTTCCTATGTCTTTTATGTAGTCGATATGGCTCTCGTCGGCCAGTTCCTTTTCGCCTATGCCGAGTCGTCCCTCAAGCACCAGTTTGTGCAGTACGTTTACGTCGAGTTGTCTCGCCGCCGGGCTCATTCCCGCACACGCCGCCGCCATCGCGACCTTGTCCTTCAGAGCGGCCACGTAGAAGCAACTGTTCCCCGCGTAAATGCCAAATGCGTTCTGGCCACGTGCGAACTGCTTTGCCATTGCCTCGAACATCTCCCCCCGGGCCGCATCCTTCTCTTCGCCTGTCGCGAATCCAAATCGCTGCACGTCGAATTCGTCCGCAATCTTGCCGATCAGCCCTTCGATATCGAACCCCTCCAGATCCGACACGAGCCGATGCGTCGGAAAGATCACCAGCCCTTCGTTCCGCATATTGACGAACGTCATCATGCAGTACTCCGCCGAAGCCTTTTTCGTCTCCGCATAATAGTTCAGGGCCGTCTCGTAGCGGTGATGTCCGTCCGCGATCACAACCATCTTTTCGGCCATCATCTTCTGCAGCTCCACGATATCCGCTGCTCCGTCGATCAGGTAAAGCCGGTGGCGCACTACGTCGTCATCCGAGAAGTCGACCAATGGAGGCCGCATTGCGGCTCGACTGATTATATCCTCGGCCACCTTTGCGGCATCGTCATAAAGCATGAAAATCTGCCCGAACTGCGCATCCACAGCACGGGTCAGCTTCAGCCGGTCAGCCTTGGGGCCTTCCAGAGTTCTCTCGTGCGGCTGGACGCCGCCGCCCAATTGCTCCAATTTTCCCAAGGCAACAAAACCGCTTCGGCAAAGCGCGCGACCGTGCTCGTCGAAATCCTGCACATATGCATAAATCGATTCGGCGGCATCCTGCTTCAACGCGCCTTGTGCTACAAACGATGAAAAGCACTCCGCCGCCCGGCTGTAGACATTGTTGCTCTCGTTATCTCCGGGCGTGATCTTGCCTCGTGTGATCCGTACCACATTCCACGGGCTGCGCGCATAAAGCACTTCCTGGAATCGCATGTCTATCACGTCGTAAGGCGGCGCGATACACCTGCCGACGTCCTCGACCACATCGGCATCGTAACGGTAAGCTGCAAATGCCTTTATCTCCATGTCTGCCCAATCTGCCCGCAGGCTCCATACAGGGAATGCCCGTACACATAAGGTGGAGTTTACCTGCACGGACCTGCCCATTCCACAAAAGGCGGGATCATATCAAAAACGCTTCAGGTTTTCAAAGAAAAAAAGGAGGAAATGGCCATACGGCCGTGCAGCCCCCCCCACTTCTTACAATCCACCCTTCGGCACGCTCGCCTATTGTACAAGACCCCCGCCTCGGATATACTGACCATCAGTTAACGGAAGTTAAAACCTCCTTAATTGTAACCTGGAGACGGCGTTTGCCACAACGCGTGGTTTGATAACGGACGGAACTTATGGCGAAAAATGAATATTCCAACTATCAGAAGAAGGTAATCTCCAACTACTACGAGCATCTTGATACTATTATGCTCACCAAGCTCCAGGAAATCGTAACCGACCTTTACCTGGCGGACTCAAAGGCCAAACAGGACCGACTCTGGGACCGGGCCCAAAAGGCCATGGAAAAACTTAAGATCAAACCACCCGTCATCGCCCACATTATGAAGCAGCGGGACGCAACCATTCTCGCTAAGAACATTCAGGAATGGCTGGGCAAGGCCGGAAAGTAGTCAAAGTCGGCAAACCCGCGGATGGGCGTCCGGCTCGGATGCGCCTGCATACGTGCAGAAACTCTGCCCAATCTCATGGCTTGTTCGCCGTCGGAGATGATGAGAGGATTGCAACACATTGCATGGGGCAACAACGCATGCATCTGTGATCGACGGCAATGACAAAGTCAGGGATCGTTCAACGGCGATGTATCGACCACTGTGCAGCAGCGTTGACTATTTGCCTCTGGCGCAGACAAACCGGCATTTCAGGATGAGGGCGATGGCAATAACGGCCCTTTGTCAGTCAGCACTTGCTATAAGGTTCACTTTTCCGAGTTTTACACCCTTGAGGCTTACTATGCGTTCTGCAAGTTTTGTGATCTCGCTGACACGGCCTCGTAAAAGTATGACTTCAAGACAGTCATGGTGAGCAATGTGGACATGTAAGGAAGATATTGTTTTCAGCAAGTGGCTGTGCTGCAGTTGAATGAGCTTCCGGGCCAATTGTGCCTGGTGATGATCGTACACCACAAACACGGCGGCGATTGCCTCAGTGTGGGGTTCGGCAAGGCGGGACTGAGTCAGACGGTCGCGAATCAGGTCGCGCACTGCTTCTGATCGGCTCGTGTAGCCCTGTGCCGAAATGAGGGCATCGAACTTCTCAAGCAGTTCGTTTTCAAGCGATATACCGACGCGCTGCACCTTGTCCATAGCCGGCTCCTGATAAGTGTTTTCTAACTTGCTGATTGTACCGCAGCGGGCTCTGCTGACAAGTGGTTTTGGGAGGTCAAAAAAATTCTCGAAGAGGTGTCCGATAAATGCGTGGATAGTTTCATGCCAGACTGAATTCCATCTTTTCCGGCACTGTTTTCAGTACTGGCAGTTGCATCTGACCTCTCCTCGTGTTATAATACTGGCAGCAGGATAGCCCATAGAAAGGTGTTGCTTGCGGCGGCAGGAAAGTCGCGCCTGCCCGATGCAAGAACCTGCAATGGATGTAATGTACATTCTGTAAACCGTAGAGGACAAGGGGGTGAACCAATGGATGAAGCGGTCTTCGAGAGTAAGCTCAACGAACTTGTCAAAGAGATGGGCACCACGCCGGGTCCGAATCACCAGAAGGTGTTGCTCCTTGCGCAGCAGACGAGCAAGTGCCATAAGGAATTGCGCAAGAGCGTGGACAGCCTGCAGGAGTCGCTGGACTATCTGCGAATCAGTCTGAAGTATCTGATCTTCGACCTTGAGGCAACTCGCCGGGAAAACGTTCAGTTAAAGAAGATGCTCAAGGAGCAAAACGAGTAGCGAAGAAAGTCACCTTGCGGGCGGCGAGTGCGACTACGCCCGCCGGGACGGAATGGGATAGTGTGTATGGTGAGGCTGCTGGTTCGCCCCGGCAGCCTTTTTTTGTGTCCAGTTGCGCCGTACCGCCTGGCAAAAAAGGCCCGACAAGGATGTTCAGCCCCGGCAAGATTACCCGTGTCTTAACTGGCCGACAGGCCCCATCCGTCGACGGGTATGGGCATGTCTTATGGCTATTGGGACCCTCTGCGAGGTTTTACGCCGCAGTAGCCCGGCTGAGTTCGCAGGATTTCAATAAATGCCAGCATGTTTTCCGTTGGCACGTCCCTTTGAACCCCATGCGCTGGTGCAAAAATGTAGCCGCCCTGCCGTCCGGCATTGATCAGCCTTTCGGTCTCGGTGCGAACTTCATCGGCGGTGCCATTGGGCAACGTCACTTGTGTGCTGAGCCCCCCCTGGAAGGCCAGTCGCCCGCGGTATTTCTCCATAAGAGAAAACGTGTCCATGACCTCGGGCTGGAAAGGGTTGAAACAGTTCAGGCCCATTGCAATCAGCTCATCAAACAGTTCATCAACTTTGCCGCATGAATGGATCATCACATACTTGCCTGCATCTTTTACCTGGGCATACATGCGTTTAAGTTGAGGAGCGATGAACTCGCGCCACAATGCGGGGCCCATCTGCAGGCCTCGCTGCTGGCCCCAGTCATCGCCGAAGTACACTGCGTCTATGTCGAACTCCAAAGCCTTGCGGATCTGGGTTATGTTATAGTCGGCGATTGCACCCAGCAACTCGCGCACGAAGGCCGGATGCGAGATAAAATCCATCATCAGATTCTCCATACCGCGGAGGGTCCAGGCTCGCTCGTAGAGCGAGAATCCTATTTTGAATACGCGAAAGCAGTCTGGGTATGCCTCAATACGGGAGGGGATTTCGTCGAAGATCATGCCCGGCGTCGGATCGGGAAATGTGTAGTATTTCAGCGTCGGCTCAGGCAGAAGGCAACCCTCCACGACTCCTATGTCCTTATCGACCGTGCGGTCCCACACGACACCAAAGTAGTCGCGAAAGCGGGCGTTTCCGAGCTCGGTGAAGAAGCCGATATCGCTGCCCAGTTTTACGAAGTGATTGTCGATGGCGGCATCCACGTCCCGTGCGTCGAGAGCCTGCTGTAGTTTCTCGGTTGCAGGAACCGTAAAGGTGCAATGCCAAGGCACATAGGGGGCTGGGCGCCCCTGTATTGCCAATCGAACCGCATCGCGTTTTTTCATTCTTGTGTCCTGCTCAATCTTGCCATTGCCTGAACTGTGCTCAAAGCTTATTCTTGCTGGCACCCACGATCTCGAGGATGCGATTCACAACGGCAGACGAATCTTCATCTTCCGGGATATCGAGCCAGTTGACATCATGAAATGTTTTGAACCACGTTCGCTGGGCTTTGGCAAGGCGCCGGCTATTGACCTTGATTCGCTCTACGGCCTGCTCGAGCGTCGTTTCGCCCTTGAGGTGAAGGATGATTTCGGCGTATCCGATTGCGCATGCGGCCTGCTTGCTCAGTGGTTTTTCTTCGGCCAACAACGTTTTGACCTCGTCCACGAGACCTTCCTCGATCATTCGCCTTGCGCGCCGATTTATACGGGCGCTTTCTCGCGCCTTGGGCTGCCGCAGACCGATAATGGTCCAGTCCCGTCGCATGGTGTCGGAGCCGAACTGCGTCTGAAAGGAACTGATCGGCTTTCCCGTCAGTTCATAGACCTCCAGCGCCCTGATAATCCGTCTTGCATCGTTGGGGTGGATCCGCGATGCAGCCTCGGCGTCTACCTCCGTCAGCCTGCGGTGCAGTGCATCGGGGGGCTCAGCCTTGAGCCGTTTGCGAATAGCGTAATCGGCGGGCGGACCATCGAAGATGCCATAAAGCAGAGCCTTAATATAGAGTGCGGTTCCTCCAACTGCGACCACCTGTTTGCCTGCGGTCACGATATGCCGGATGGCCAGGTCGGCGTGCCGAAGAAACTGGTCAACACTGAACGATTCATTAGGCTCGATGACATCGATGAGATGGTGAGCAATGGCTTTGCGGCGCTCGATTGAAGGTTTTGCGGTGCCGATATCCATGCGTCTGTAGACCTTCATGGAATCGATGCTTATAATCTCACCGCCGATTCTCTTTGCCAGTTCGAACGCGGCAGCGCCTTTGCCAGATGCTGTAACCCCCAGGATCAGAATCATGGATCGACCGTGATCTAAGACAAATCTCTTTTTTGCTGTCCGTAACGCCTTTGCGGCGGTATAATACCACAACTCAACAGGAATAAAAGTGTTTTTGTAAAATGGACGCAATTATGCAGGACTTGCCGGCCTGTGGGCTCGACTTGGCCGCGGCACTGGCCCAGAAGGCGCAGATTGTAAATGAATCGCTCAACGCCCTGATAGAGGGTCGCCCTGGTCTCCAAAGTTCGATTAGAAAGGCGATTGTCTACACGCTGAACACTCCCGGAAAGCGTGTCCGCGCAGCACTGGTACTGTGGGCGTGTGAACTTGTCTGCGGTGAGATGCGTCCGGCCGCAAAAGTTGCCGCCGCGGCAATCGAGATGGTGCATACGTATTCCCTGGTTCATGACGATTTGCCCGCAATGGATAACGACGACGTTCGCAGAGGTCAACCTAGCTGCCACAAGGCCTTTGATGAAGCAACTGCGATACTTACCGGCGATGCCCTGCTGACGCTGGCTTTCGAGGTCCTCGCCAAAGAAGTCAGGGACCCCGCTACCGCGGTTGCGCTGATCCGCACACTTGCCGAGGTCGCGGGACCTGCCGGCATGATCGCCGGCCAGATGGCGGATCTTGAAAGCGAGAATTGCGACGGCAGCGCCTCGCTGCTGCGGACTATTCACCTGAACAAGACGGCCAAGATGTTTGGCGGGGCAGCCGCAATGGGCGGCATTGCTGGCGGGGCAGACGAGACGCGGCTGGAAGCGCTGGCCGCATACGGCCTTAAGACAGGTCTCGTGTTCCAAATAGCCGATGACCTTCTCGACGTGATCGGAACCACCGAACATCTGGGCAAGACGGCGGGTAAAGACGCCCGACAGGGCAAGATCACGTACCCAAGAATTCTGGGTATGGACGAGTCTCGCCGCACGGCTGCAGCACTCACTGAGGAGGCGATACAGGCTCTGGATGTATTCGGGGCGGAGGCTGACATCCTGCGGCAGTTAGCCGCCCTGCTCCTGGAAAGAACTCGATAATCCATTCAGATTTGGAACTGGTGGAGATTACGTGAAGAATCATATGAAATCCGTGCTTGTTCTGCGATGGCTCTGCTGGTCAATTGCCATCATGGGAGCGATGATAACGATGGGTTGCGCGAATTACAGCAGTTTCTCCTTCGGCATAATAGCCGATGTCCAATACGCCGAAAAGGACAAGGTCGGCACGCGGGAGTACCGCGCCAGCAAGGACAAACTCGCACGTGCCGTCGAACAGTTCAACAACGAGCAACTCGCCTTCGTAGTCCAATTGGGAGACATGATCGACGGCGGCGAAACCGCCGAGCAGGAGCTTCGGGCCGTCACGGACGTGTTCAACGGCCTCAAGACCCGCAAGTACCACGTCCTCGGCAATCACGACTTTGCCGGCATAGACAGAAAGACCGCAATGTCCATCCTCGGCATGGAACGCCCATTTTATGAATTTGCACATCAGAACTGGCGGTTTATCGTGCTGGACACTATGGATCTGGCTGTCCAGGGCGGCTGGGAAGCGGACAGCCTGAATTGTCAGTTGGGGAGGAAGATGCTCGACGAACGTGTGAAGGCTGGTGCATCTAACGCAGTCGACTGGAACGGTGCAATCGGTCCGGCACAGAAACAATGGCTGGAATACGTGCTCAAGGATGCCGCCGAACAGAAGCAGAAGGCACTCATTTTCGCTCATCACCCGCTGATGCCTGCAGGGGATCGGCATAACCTGTGGAATAATGAGGAGATCACAAAGGTGCTGGAATCGCATGACTGTGTCGTCGCCTGGTTCAACGGACACAAGCACTTCTGCGAATACTTTTACAAGAATAATAAGTACTATGTCACGTTCGACGGCATGGTCGAAGACGCCTTCGCCAAGGGTTATTCCATTGTGACCGTATACAAGGATAAGATAGACATACGAAGCACCGGGAAAGTGCCGAGGCTGGCGCTGCCGTTAGGCAAGTAATCCAGGCACGGAAGGTTAACCGGGGGCATTTATATTGCTTGATAACTTATGGCCAAGCTTATTGATAACGTGAATCGACCTGAGGATCTGCGGCAGCTCTCAGTGGAGCAGCTCAAGGCTCTGGCCGATGAAATACGCGATTTGATCACCCAATCTGTGAGCCAGACAGGCGGTCATCTCGCCAGCAACCTCGGCATCGTGGAAGTGGCGATCGCACTACATTATGTGTTTGATTTTCGGGTCGACCGACTGCTGTGGGACGTTGGGCACCAGTGTTACGCTCACAAGATACTTACGGGCAGAAAGGATCGTTTTGCAAGACTGCGCCGACGCGACGGCATCAGCGGCTTTCCCAATCCGAAGGAAAGCGAATACGACGTATTCTCCGTCGGACATGCCGGAACATCAATTGCGACGGCTTTGGGCATGGCGCTCGGGGCACAGCACAAGAAGACCAACGAGAAGATCGTTGCCGTCGTAGGCGATGCCAGCATCGTTAACGGTTTGTCTTTTGAGGCGCTCAATAATCTCGGACTTGTCAAGCGGCAAATGCTTATCGTACTAAACGACAATTCGATGGCGATCGACGTCACACAGGGCGCCATTGCCAAGTTTCTTTCAAAAGTGCGGCTCAGTCACACTTATGACGACCTCCGCCGCACAACGAATACGATTTTGGAGCACCTGCCTGTAGTCGGCCGACCAATGGAGGGCGCCCTCGAAAATTTTAAGAAGGCTCTGCGAATGGCAATCTCGCCCAGCCGCCTGTTCGAAAGCCTTAACATCCCTTATTTTGGCCCGGTTGATGGACACGACATCACGGCGCTCATCAAATTATTCAAGGGCATGGGCGAGTTGGAGTGGCCGGGCATACTGCACATTTACACGAAGAAAGGCAAGGGCTTTTCACCCGCTGACGACAATCCACGCAAGTTTCACTCAACCGGTCCGTTCGAGATCAACGGCACCGGCGCCAGCCTCATGCAAGGACATCGCACTTATACTGAGGCGTTTGCCGAAACACTTGTGAGCGCAGCCGAGACGGACAATCGCATCGTGGCGATCACGGCAGCGATGTCCGACGGTACGGGGCTGGTCAGATTCCGTGAGAAATTCCCTGACCGCTTTTATGATGTGGGAATTGCTGAGAGCGTTGCAGTGGACACCGCTGCGGGGTTGGCCAGGCAGGGCTTTAAGCCGGTCGTATGCATCTATTCGACTTTTCTGCAGCGGAGTTTTGACCAGATATTCCAGGAAGTCGCTCTTCAGAACCTGCCTGTGGTTTTCTGCATTGACCGCGGGGGCCTCGTCGGTGATGACGGTCCCACCCATCATGGGATGCTCGACATAGGTTTTCTCAGGATGCTGCCCAATATGGTCCTGATTTCGCCAGCAAGCGAGTATGAGATCAAGGAAGCCCTGAGGTTTGCGCTTTCATCGGCTTCGCCTGTAGCGATACGGTACCCGCGGGATACCGTTCCCAACGGCCAGATCGAGGCCGCAACGTCCGGTCAACCATTCGAGTCAGGCAAGGGTGTCAGCATGAGGCAAGGTCGCGACAACATAGTAATCGCGGCTTTGGGCAGCGTTCTGGCCGAGGCGATGTCTGCTGCGCAAATACTGGCCGATAATGGCATTGACGTCAGTGTCATTAATGCTCGTTTCGCAAAACCGCTTGATCAACGTCTGATCGACATGGTCAGGGAAGGAAAACACCTCATCACAGTCGAAGACCATGGAGTTGCCACCGGATTCGGTTCGGCCGTGCTGGAATCGGCCGCTGCAAGCATACTCCAAATGGACTGTAACGGCAGTTCTCTGCAGAGAGGCGCAATAATCACCCTCGGGGGACCAGACTATTACATTGAAGCAGATTCGCGTGCCGCCCAAAAGGACGAAATCGGCATCAGCGCCAGAAGAATCGCCGCTGTTGTCGAGAAAGTTGCAGCCGCAATTAGTCATCAGCCGCTGCAAAATAGTCGATAAATTTTGATCGGCAAATTGCATTCAAGTTGCTCGTTTGTCCAAGGACGCAGTAATGGCCAAACCCAGAATCATTATATTCGGCGACCCTCAGAGGCGATACGCAACAGAGGCAATGGAGAGCTTTGTCAAATTTGCCCAAGGACGCGCGGACATCCTGGCCAACTGTTTTCATGGATACTGCCCGATCGACATTCTCAAACAAGAAGATTTTGCAGTTGTGTTTGGCGGCGACGGCACGATTTTGGGCGCAGCGCGGCAGTTGTGCGAGACCAAGGTGCCCGTGATCGGGGTCAATGTCGGCAAACTGGGTTTCCTGGCCGAGTTCAGCATCTCTGAACTGGAGGAGGAGTTTGATCGTATCTTAGCAGGGCAGGCGCTCATTGAAAAACGAATGAGTATTTACT
>JAWLHD010000040.1:0-15300 GCA_041690555.1 Anaerohalosphaeraceae bacterium | reverse complement strand
CCTAAAGTACGTGGATATTATAACCGGTTACCCGTCGAGCTGGCTCTATGAAACCGCCCTCGAACGAGAATTCGCCGTCGCACAGGCATTTGTAAACGGCCAGAAGCGACCCGTCCTGAAGGTCCTCAAGCTCTCCGCATTCGACGAAGGCGAGACCATACTCCGACGAATCGCTGATCGCGCAGGCGATGCACCCATCGCCCAGCGGTCGCTCGTTACACTGGCGCGAGGGTACGAAAGAAAGGGCGACCACCTCGACGCCTATGAGGTCTGGTCCGAAATCTCCAGCCGCTGGCCCACCGGAGAGATGGGACGAACCGCCCTCCTCGAAATGGCCCAATCATTGCACTCCGCCTATCGCAGCCCGCAATATGACCCCACCGCTCTCGCCAGCGCAAGGACTTATTACAACAATTATCGGCTCCGCTACCCCGAACTCGCCGTCGACAACGACGTCGATGAAAAGCTCAAACTCATCGACGAGCAGTTGGCATACAAGCAGTACGCAATCGGAGAGTACTACGACCGAACCGGAAGCGTCGACGCCGCAAAGCTCTACTACGACGAAGTCATCGAAAACTGGCCCGATACCGCCGCCGCGGAAATGGCACAGGCCAGAATTCTTGCATGGGGCTCGGGACTCACCGAAATCGTCCCAGGCGAGAGCAAAAAACTCGGACGCCGACTTTTCAAAGCCGGCAACGTAGTCGTCGATAGCTGGTTCGGACTCAGCTTTTTATCGGGCAAAAAAGATTAATCGGAGCCCCTCGAAAACCACTGCCGATTAACAAATAGACTTTATCGGGACAAAAAAGTGAACGCACTGACAAAAACCATTGCATGCACCATCGCAATACTCTGCTCCGCCGCTCTCACCGGCTGCGGCAGGGGCGGAATGGCAGGATACACGAACGACTGGATCTACCCCACAGAAGTCAAAACCGTCTACGTCGAAATGTTCGATTCACGAAGCTTCCGAAGAGGATACGAATACACCCTTACCGACGCCATCTGCAAGCGAATCGAAGCCCAGACTCCCTACAAGATTGTTTCCGACCGCGATTATGCCGATAGTGTCCTCAGCGGACAAATTGCAAGAATCGGATCGGGCACCCTAGCGCTCGATCGCGAGACCGGAAGACCGCTCGAACAAGAGGTACAGTTCTACGTAACTGTGAGCTGGAAGAACCTCAAAACGGGGGAGTTGCTGATTAACCGGGAAACGGTAACGGCCGCTGCCTCTTATTCACCCCAGTTGGGGCAGAGTTTTGACTATTCCGCCGCCGTAGCCGCCAACAACGCGGCCAGGCGGGTAGTTGAACTCATGGAAGAGACTTGGTAGTTCCGGCCTGTGATGTGCGTCGGCGCCCCTCGGCCGGGCAAGTAATGTTGACGCCGAAAACAACTTATGGGTAACGATTTGAGACAAAAACCGCAGGACCCCAAAGGGCCAAAAGGACCGCCGCGCAAGAACCTGCCGAGATACAATCGAAGTCCGCTCGGATGGCTGATCATCGGGCTCGTACTCATGACGGCCATGCTTGTAATGAACAGATTTCGAGGAGCAGAAGAAATCTCCTTCATCCCCCAGTTCGTCGATTATGTCGATGCAGGCCACATCGAAAAAATAGAAATACAGAGGTCCAGAGGCCTTATCACCGGAAAATTCAACCCTGCCGGCATCGCCGAGCGACAGTCCGCCGCCCCCGATACCTTCCAGGTAAGCTACGACCCGGAAATGCTGCCCAATGAATTCCTCGATCAGCTCCGGGCAAAAGGCATCGAAGTCAAAATCGCCCAGCAGGAATTCTGGCTGCCCCTGCTGTGGAATCTACTGCCAATAGTCCTCCTCGTCGCCTTCGTTTACTTCATCTTCATTCGCAACATGAGAGCCGGCGGCGGTGGAATGCTAATGAGCTTCGGACGAAGCCGACACAAGGTCCAAAGCCGCGAACAGCGAGTAACATTCGCAAATGTCGCCGGCATCGACGAAGCAAAAGAAGAAGTCGCCGAAACCGTCGAATTCCTCAAAAACCCCAAAAAATTCAAAAAAATCGGCGGCAGAATACCCCGCGGCGTTCTCCTCGTCGGCCCCCCGGGCTGCGGAAAGACCCTTCTCGCAAAGGCTATCGCCGGAGAGTCCGACGTCCCGTTCTTCAGCATCTCAGGAAGCGATTTCGTCGAAATGTTCGTCGGAGTCGGCGCAAGCCGCGTCCGCGACCTCTTCAAGCAGGCCAAGGAAAACTCGCCCTGCATTATATTCCTCGACGAAATCGACGCCATCGGAAGAAAACGAGGACCCGGCTTCGTCAGCGGCGGCCACGACGAGCGAGAGCAGACCCTCAACGCAATACTCGTCGAGATGGACGGCTTCGACACCAACGATCAGGTCATCGTCATCGCCGCAACAAACCGAAAAGACATACTCGACCATGCCCTCACGCGCCCGGGCCGCTTCGACCGACAGGTCGTCGTGCCCCTGCCCGACCTCAAGGGAAGAGTCGAAATACTAAAGATACACGCTCGCGCCGTCAAAGTCGGTCCCGATGTCGACTTCGAGCGATTGGCACGCGGAACCCCAATGTTCAGCGGCGCCGAACTCGAAGCCATGATAAACGAAGCTGCCATCAGCGCAAGCATGGCCAACAAGGACTACGTCGAAATGTCCGACATGGAAGAGGCGCGCGACAAGGTCCGATGGGGACGCGCCAAGAGAAGCCGCGTCATCGACGAACACGACAAACGCCTCACCGCCTTCCACGAGGCCGGACACGCCTTCGTGCAGTCTGTGCTGAAGGACGCCGACCCCCTCCACAAGGTCAGCATCATCCCCCGCGGACCAATGGGCGGCGCAACCTTCGCCCTTCCCGAAAAAGACCGCCTCTTCTACACCAAGCGATACTGCACCTCCCAGTTGCAGGTCTGCTTCGGCGGCCGTATCGCCGAGTTCGTCTTCTGCGACGACATCAGCAGCGGCGCACAGTCCGACATCAAACAGGCCACCGCCATAGCAAAAGAAATGATACTGACCTGGGGAATGGGCGACGAAGTCGGACCTATCGACTACGGCGGCGACGGCCTCAGCGATATGTATTACCCCGCGGCCAGCCGAGAGGTCTCCGAAAGAACCGCCGAACTGATCGACAGGGAAATCAAAAAGCTCATTGACGACGCATACATGAAGGCAAGAGCGCTCATAGAGGGCAACCGCGACAAGGTCGAAGCGCTCGCAAAGGCGCTGATCAAATACGAGACTCTTGATGCAGCCGATGTGGAAATCATCCTCAGCGGACGACAGTTGGACAAACCAACCGTCTCGGACCTCCTTGCCCTCGAACAGAACAAGACCCGTCAGGAGGCCGCCGCCGCTGCCGACGCAGGCGATGCCGCTGGTACCCAGGCATGACCGTCGCGGATCCCAAACTGCCATTGTGACGCTTCCCAGACTGCAAAAAACGACCGCCTGTCAGCGACGCCGTATCGCCGCGTCGCCGTAATCCCTTTACCCCAAAGATCTTGCGCCAAAAAGCCCGCCGTTGGCACGCGGTTTGTAAACAGCAAGTTGGGTTGATCAATTTTAGCGCCTGTAACGTATATATGGAATCCTCGCGCGGCGGTTCCCGGTGAACCGTCGTCGCAAATCAGCGAGGCCCAGCCGCAAAAACGATTGAGATAAGACCCGGCTCGGACGATATAATGACATCGACCCGCGCAAGATCATTTCGCGGCTGAACGTTTTGTCAACCATTGTTGGGAAAGGCTTGCAAGATGAATTTGACTGCACGCTCCAGAATGACAATCGCAATGTTGAGTCTTGTTATGGTGGTCTGGACCGTCGTGCCTGCATACGCCGATGACGGCGTAGCTACCCTCCGGGAAACTTCCAGAGCATTCACGGAAGTCGCACAAAAAGCGATTCCCGCCGTCGTCTCGGTTCGCGTCGAGAAGACTATTACCGACCAGGGATCAACCTACTTCTACTCGCCCTTCGATGACGATTTCTTCGAACGCTTCTTCGGACCAAGGCCGCGCAGGCCCGCCCCCACCCCCAGAAAGAGACAGCAGATCGGACAGGGTTCAGGATTCATAATCAGCCCCGACGGATACATACTCACAAACAACCACGTAGTCGGAGAAGCCGACAAAATAGTGGTTACTCTCCAGGACGGAAAGGAATACGACACCGCAAAGCTTATCGGAACCGACCCGAAGTCCGATGTCGCACTCATAAAGATTGACGCCCAGGACCTCCCCGTCATAGAACTCGGCGACAGCGACGCCCTCCAGATCGGCGAATGGGTCATCGCCGTCGGAAGCCCCTTCGGCCTCCAGGCTACCGTCACCGTCGGAGTCGTCAGCGCCAAAAGCCGCGGCGTAGGAATCACCGAATACGAGGACTTCATCCAAACCGATGCCGCAATAAACCCGGGCAACTCCGGCGGACCGCTCCTTAATGTCGATGGAAAAGCCGTCGGCATCAACACCGCCATCTTCAGCCAGAGTGGCGGCTACATGGGCATCGGTTTCGCCATCCCCATCAACATGGCAAAGAGCATCGAAAGACAGCTCAAGGAAACCGGAAAGGTCACCCGAGGATACCTCGGCATCGTAATGCATCCCGAGAAGATCACACAGGACCTCGCCGAAGTGTTCGGACTCAAGGACAACAAGGGAGTCCTCATCACCGAAGTCGTTCCCGATTCGCCCGCCGACAAGGCCGGAATACAGCGAAGGGACATCATCCGAAAGATTAATGACAAGACCGTCGAGGACTGGCAGTCGTTCCGAAATGAAGTCGCCATGCTCAAACCCGGAACGAAGATTAACCTCACTCTGCTCAGGGACGGCAAAGAAAAACAGGTCCAGGTCGAAATCGGATCGCTCGACGAAGGCGAAATCGCCATGGCAGGAGCCTCCGAAGCAAGCCGCAAACTTGGCGTCCAGGTCCAGGAGCTCACCGAGGAGCTGGCAAAACGCTTCGGATACGGCCAGGCCAAAGGAGTCATTGTTACAGAGGTCGCCGAAGGAAGCCCCGCAGAACGAGCCGGTATCACCGCCGGCATTCTGATCGTTAGCGTAAACCGCCAGGATGTCAAGACCGTCGAAGAGTTCAACGAGGCCCTTCAGGATTCCGTCAAAACCGGCAAAGTCCTCCTACTCGTAAGAAACGAACGCTTCGCGCAATACGTGGTCGTGAATCTGAATTGACCCCTCTAAACACACAGGCATGACTCTGATAATCCCGGCTGTCGCACTCAGCGGCCGCCGGGATTTTTCTTGCCTGGAGCCGCCGCGGATGGCAGCTTAACGAAAAACCTGCTCCCCCGGTCTACCGTCGACTCCATCTCCAAAGCCCCCCCGTTGTGCTCGACCATCTTCCGCGCGATTGCAAGACCAAGCCCCTCCCCGCCGGCGCTCATGTTCTTCGCCTGGTAGAAAACCTCCGTTACCTTGTAAAGGTCCTCCTCCGCTATGCCGACGCCGTTGTCTTCCACGCAGTAAACGCTCTGCTCTCCTTCTACCCTGCCGCTTATGAGCACCCGCAACGGCCGCGAAGACGCCCTGTACTTGATAGCATTATCGATCAGATTCGAGAACACCTGCCGCACCTGATCGACGTCCGCCCTGCACGCAGGAAGCGGCTCGACCTCAACCGCCGCGCCGGCATCCTGTATCCTGAATTCGAAATCCTTGACTATACCCTCCACAAGCTCGTTCACGTCGATTCGCTGCGGATCCACCGCAAGTTGACCGGCACGCGCAACCTTAACCATCGTGTTTATCAGGCGTTCCATCGAATCGGCCGCGCTCCCGATGAAGTCCAGCGCCTCCGGAGTGCTCTCCTCCAGGATGCTCCTCAGCTCTTGCCTCTTGTCCTCGTAATCCTTCAGCATCTTCACAAGCTTTTCGCGGTCCTCTTCCAGAGCCGCCGCAAAGCCCTTCACGTTGATCAGCGGAGCACGCAAATCGTGAGATACGAAACTGACGATCGACTCCATCTCTTTGCGGCTCGCCTCCAGCCCTTTGTTCAAGGCCCTCGTCTCCGCCAGCAGCAGCCTGTTCATCGAGTAATACCGCAGCATCATACCCACCGAAACCGCGATGAGAATTGCCGAAAGCGCCGCCATAAAGCCTATTGCCGCCATCGCTATCCGCAGCCCCTCGCTGATCTCCGCGCTCCGCTCCGCGAACGTCTGTATGTGAATGGATTCCATCTCATCGACTCTGTCCAGCACCGGATCGAGCCTCTCCACCTCTATCGCCTCCGATATCTGCCGCAGCGCCTCCTCCGCGCCGTGTGTCTCCGCCGTGGCAACGATACGCTCATAACGCCACACATACTCCTCCGCCGCCGCGATAAGTGGTTCAACGTGGTCGTGTCCCCCGAAGTCCCCGGGATGCTCTCTCATAAACTTAGCCAGTTCCCTGAACTCCTCCACAGCCTCTTGGAACTTCTCAGGCGATGTCTCACTGCGAACAAGTATATAGTTCAACCCCTTGCGCCGCACGTCCCGCAGACTGTCCGTAAAGCTGTCCAAAAGTTCCTCGCTCCGGTACTCCGCCTCCGCCAACTCCTGCATCCCGAGCAAATATCGCTCCTGCACGAATGCGAAGATCGCAACCCCCGCCAGCATCAACAGGCCCGCCGCAAAAGCAGCCGAAAACATCTTCTCCTTCAGCGTCATGCTTATTAATACAGTGTGCGCAAGGCCGTGTTCGCCAATGAAACAAGCCTCCCCCCATCGGCCGTTCTGCCCGGAAAACCAGTGCCTGTATCGGCCTAATCCGGCCTGATTGCGGCTATTAGCTGATCTATCTGGCCTCGCGTCCCCGCGTCAGTCCGACGCAGCTCGTCGATCTTGCTGTACGCGTGCAGAACCGTCGAATGATCGCGACCCCCCAAATGACCCCCGATCTCCTCAAGGCTGTGCCGGGTCAGATTCCGCGCAAGATACATGCATACCTGACGCGGAAGCGCAATTGACTGGCTCCGCTTCTTGCTCTGCAAATCCGCCAGGCGAACATCATAAAACTGCGTAACCGCGTCGATGATCTCTGTGATCGTAATGCTCTTGCGGGTCTCCGCCTCCTGACGACCAAGAGCCTGACGCGCCAACTGAAGCGTAATCGCCTCTCCAGCCGCCTGGGCCGTCGCATATATGATTGTCAGAGCCCCCTCCAGCTCACGGATATTCGCCGTAACCTTCCCCGCTATGTACTCGGCAACCTCCTCGGATATCTCCAGCCCCCGAAGGTGAGCCTTCTTCTGTACGATTGCAACCCGAGTCTCGTAGCTCGGCGCGTCCAGACGCGCAACCAGCCCCCACTTGAACCGGCTGATAAGACGCTCCTCAATCGCCGGTATCTCGCCCGGTGCGCAGTCCGCCGTCAGCACTATCTGCCCGTTGTTGTTGTAAATGGCGTTAAAAGTGTGAAAAAACTCCTCCTGGCTCTGCTCGCGATCGCTTAGAAACTGTACATCGTCGATCACCAGAACGTCAACCGTCCGAAAATGGCTCTGGAACTCGCCTAAGGTCCCGTGCTCGATCGCCGTGATGAAGCGATTCACGAATTCCTCGCAACTGAGAAACTGAATGCGGCTGTCCGGCGTCTCTTTGCGAACCCCGTGACACACCGCATGAAGAAGATGCGTCTTACCCAAACCCACTGTCCCATACAGAAAAAGCGGGTTATAAGTCGTCCCCGGAGAGTGGCTCACCGCTATGCAGCTTGCATGCGCCAGCCGGTTGCACGGACCTACCACGAAGCTCTCGAACGTGTAGTCCGGATGCAGTCGAACACCGGGACTCCCGCCCTCCGACAAAGGCCGGTCCGTCGACGCACCCCCAACGAAGTGAACCGCTACAAGATGCCCCGTAGCGTGCTGTGCGGCCTGTGTAAACACCCCAAGACAATGGTCCTCCAGAAACTGAGCCGCCGTATCATCCGGGCAGCTAACCTCCAGTGTCCCCGCGTCAAGGCGAGAGATCGCCAGATCCTCGAACCACTTGCGGCTGTGCACCGGATCGAGTGCCCTGACTCTTTCAACGATCTGCCTGAAGAGTTCCGCTGTATCCTGCGACGCCAAATCCTTCTCCGCTTCTCCAAAGTACCCGAAAACACCATCAAACGCACGTCAACCCTGCACGCACTTTGAAAAACCTGCAAGGAACTCATGATTCCGGCCGCAAGGGCCGCTCTCGATATGCCTTCCGTGGCCGTCGATCAAAGGTACATACCTTCCCCGCCTTTGTCAAACGAATTTCACCCAGTGGCATGGGCATCTTGCCCGTGTCGCGCGCGAACAAACCCCTCACGGGTTTTCTTCTCCACTTCCGCCGCTTTGCCATCCCCCTGAGAATTACACCCCCTGAACAAAAAAAAGCACCGGTCGGCCGCTCCGCGCCGCCGACCGGTGCAAAAACCATGATGCTCATCACTTGTTGAAATCGGCCAGATCGTCCTCGCCCAACGGAATCGCCTTTGCCGCCGCGGAATGAACAGCCGAATGCGACTTCTTCGAACCGCCGACGACCTTGCCCTCCGAGATACGATGAAAAGCCTCATCTGAAATCCCCAGACGACGGCCGCCGCTCGAACCCACCGACGAAACGCCGTTCCCACTGAAATTGCTCACGCCCACAAGCGATGACAGCTCCGAAACGATCTGGTTCATCTGCTCCGCCTGAGAACTCAGCTCCTCGGATGCGCTTGCGCTTTCCTCCGCGTTCGCCGCGTTCTGCTGAGTTACCTTGTCCATCTGCGCCACCGCAGTATTCACCTGCTGTATACCCTGAGCCTGCTCCTGAGAGGCCGCCGCAATCTCGCTCACCAGACCAGACGTCTTGCCGATGCTCCCGACGATCTCCTCGAGCACCTTGCCCACCTCGTTGGCGATCTCGACTCCGTGCCGTGAATTATTCACCGACTCTTCGATCAAAGCCGACGTGTTCTTCGCCGCCTCCGCCGAACGCATCGCAAGATTGCGAACCTCTTCGGCGACCACCGCAAAGCCCTTGCCTGCCTCACCCGCGCGAGCCGCTTCCACCGCCGCGTTAAGAGCAAGAAGATTCGTCTGAAACGCAATCTCGTCGATCACCTTGATGATCTTCGCCGTCTCGTCCGACGACTTCTGTATCCGCTCGATCGCCGCGTTCATACGACCCATCGCCTCCGTCCCGCCATCGGCCGCCTTGCTCGCCTCACTCGCCAGAATGTTAGCCTGATCCGCGTTGTCGGCGTTCTGCTTCGTCATCGATGACATCTCCTCAAGCGAAGATGACGTCTCCTCCAAACCCGCCGCCTGCTCCGTAGCACCTTCCGCCAGAGACTGCGACGCCGCCGAAACCTGACCCGCCGCCGCCGAAACCTGACCCGAAGTTCCCAGCAGCCGCTCAACTATAACGCTGATCCGCTTCGTCAAACCCGTCGCTATGATAAACCACACGCAGATCGCCCCAGCCAGAGACGCCCCGCTGATCGCAAGCAGCATGATCATGTTCCCTCTCCCGATCGCCGCCACCTGGTTCTCCGCCTCAAAAAACTCCTCAACGTAAGAACCCGTCCCGATCACCCAGTCCCACGGCGCATAATACGCAATGAGAACCACCTTCTCACGAGCAACCGGATCCCCCGCGTTCTGCCAGAAATACCGCTGCTCCGCAAGCTCACCCGGCTTCAAAGCCTTCGCACGAGCGCATATCTCCTGAATAAAAAGATTCCCCTTGGCGTCCTTCGCCTGAGAAATATCCTCTCCGTCCCGCTTGCCGCCATGCGAAATAACGTACTTCCCCGACGAGTCCAAAACATAAACGTACCCCGTCGTACCGACCTCAATCTCCATAATCATGTCGCGAAGCGTCGTCGACGACTCCTGCGGCACCCCAACGTACAGCATCCCCGTAATCTCCCGGTTCTCACCGTAAACCGGCTCATACGCCGTAAGATACCACCCGTCGACCACAAAAGCCCGGCCCGTATAAGTCTGACCCCGAAGAACCGAAGCAATCACCGGATTCTCCGCCCCGCCCGGATTCACGCTCGGTATATACGTCCCTATCGCGCGATTCCCCTCCTTGTCGCACACAGTCGTGCATATCCTCAGCATGTCGCCCGCAGAATTCATCCGCTGAAACAGCGTGCACGTCGCACCGGTGATACGCGTAACCTTGTCCACCAGCGGGCTTGGCACGCCCGCTTTCGTGTTCCGCTCAACCGCCTCCCCGCCAAGCGCCAACTGCGGCAGCGCCAGTCGCGTCCGCGCGCCCGTAAACTGATTGACCGCCTCCCACTCCACCGCCTCCGCAGTCGCCGTCATCTTGCTTTCCGCCAGAAACTCCCGCGCCGCCGCCAGACTACGAACGATCTGCGACTCAAGAAGCTCCGCCTGAGCATCGCACGTCCTGTAAAGATTCTTCGTTATGTGCTCAAGATCCGCATACGCCAGCTTCGAACTCTCGCGCGACGCAACATCGACCATCGCCTTGTTCCTGACATACACCACCGTCGTAACAGCCGCCAGCGGCGCAGTCGTCGCGACAATCCCCGCAAGCAGAAGCCGTGCGCGCAGTTTCATCTTTCCCAACATCGTCCTCTTCCTTTACTTTAAAACACCCCCATTTGGCACAATCAGAACTTGTAGATCAGCGACATCTGAGCACGAAGACTGTCCGCGTCGCCCTCACCCTTGTACTTCGTATCCCAACGCGTCAGCTCGAACCCGATCTGCGTGTTCTTGTTGAGCGAGTACAAAACGTTGCCGAAGATGCTCCGGTTATAAGTCCGACCGTCCGCGTCCACGTCGCTGCGGTTCGGATTATCTATGCCCACCCCAAAGTTAAACGCCCACTTGTCCCACGGACTCAAAGACGCCGCAACCCAGCCGCCCTTGCTGCGAATGCCTTGCCCCGCCGTGTTAATGCCCTGGCCAACGCCGCCAAGAAACGCGTCCAGATTCTCGCCCGCCCAAAGCTCGCCGCTGATGCTCAGCCATTCGTTGATCGGCTGAACCACGTCAAGATTCACCGACCACGTCTCGACGTCCCCGTTCAGGCCGCCGCCAAGGTCGTATTCCTCCTCACCCCA
Organism: Anaerohalosphaeraceae bacterium; assembly: GCA_041690555.1. GTDB lineage: Bacteria > Planctomycetota > Phycisphaerae > Sedimentisphaerales > Anaerohalosphaeraceae > JACZKQ01. The sequence continues at coordinate 4,215 of JAWLHD010000040.1, read as the reverse complement.
GTGACCCGACACGCCAAGAGCCGTCCGCTTGTACCCTAAAGGCGATGGAAAAGACACCCCAGCCCGAGCCTGAAAAACCGGCTTGCCGTGATCTTCGTCGATAACGGTCGTGCCCATGTACTTCGAATCGCCGATCGTACGTGCTATCGCACCCGCAAGTGTAACGTCAACGTCGTCACACAGCGCAAAGCCCTTCGTCAGCCGCAACTGTGGACGCCGATACCCGATGTTGCCCGACCACCACTGAACGCTGTAGCTCAGCGTGCTCGGATTCAGCGGCGAGATCAGGTCCGACGTCTGACCGCCAAGAATGCTGAACCGCTCTTCCGGCCAGTCAAGCTGCATATAGGCGTGCCGCATCATCAGACCCGCCTTGTTCTCGCCGCTGCCGTTGCCGTAAAAGTCCACCTCGACGTTCCCGCTCACTTCAAGCCCGTCCTGACGAGGACCGCGTATCTTAACCCCAAGACGCGTCTGATTCGCCGTCGCGTTGAACTCGTCGCCGTCCTTATAGCTCGATTCGTTTTCCAGCCACTTGATGTAATTGCCCGGATCCCCCTTCGATGTGTCATAAGACCCGTCCAGCTTGATATAGCCGTACAGTTCCATATCCAAGCTCGAAAGCACCGGGCTCTTGCCGCTGGGACTCTGCCGAACCATCGTCGCTATCTTGCTCAGTTCCTCCTCGCTGAGCTGCGCCCCAACCGGCGAAGCCGGCGACGGCTGCTTCTCCAGAAGCGACTTGATCTCCTTCAGTTGAGCTTCCAGGCTCTCAACGCGGCTGCGAAGCTCCGCGTTCTCCCTTGCAGCGCTCTCCGCACTCGACGCACCGCAGACCTGCGCCATAATGCCCACGCAAAGCAGGACGATTGCAACTGTTGTTCGCAACTTCATGATACTGCTCCTTCAATAAATCAGGTTGCCCCCGTCCGGCCGTTGCGTCCGGACATCTGTTCAAAACTCACGCACCCGCCGCCATAGCCGGCGAAGATGCGCTCTCCTCAAGCTTGTCTATCCCGTCACCCGCCAGAACGCGGTCTATATCAAGAAGGATCTTCACCCTGTTGCCGATCTTGCCCATGCCAAGAATGAAATCCGTGTTCACGCTCGCACCAAACTGCGGGCTCTCCTCGATGTCGTCACCCCCTACGTCCAGAACCTCCTGGACGCGGTCCACAACGATCCCCGTGTTAAACCGCTGTCCCTCCTGCATGATCTCCACCACGATGATGCAGGTCTCCTCCGTCGTCTCCGTACTCTCCATCCCGAACTTCGCCCGCAGGTCGACAACCGGAATCACCTGCCCCCGAAGATTGATCACCCCCTTGACATAAGTCGGAGTCCGCGGAACCGCCGTTATCTCCATGTACCCGATGATCTCGCGTACCTTCAGGATCTCCAGACCGAACTCCTCGTTGGCAAGCGCAAAGGTAAGATACTTGCCTGCCTTCTCAGACCCCGAACCCTCCGCCGCGCCTTCGTTCGTCGTCGCCTTCATAAGCAGGTCGCCTTTCTATGAAACTCCGCGTGACCCTGCTCATAATCCGGCCCCCCGAACATCCTCGAAACCGGATGCATCCGCCGGCGAAGATACACGTGTACCTCCTCTGCGCGGCAGCAGGCTCACAGGCCATCACACTTTGCAGTTTCGCTTAGGCTTGACGGGTGATGTGCGAACCACCGGGTCAATCCACCGTCTCACATTCTTTGTGAGCGCCTTAGGCAGCCGGCACTCGCAGTGGTGCCCGATTGCCATTGCGGCTCCCGGCATATCGTGCGGGATATCCGGCGTATTAAGGTGTCTTGAAGAAGTTCGCGCTCGATCTCAACAAAATCTTTGCTGCCCGATAATCCGGTGATTGCAAAAATCTCAACATCGTCTTTTTCGGACGAATCTTGGACATGCGTTTAACGGCGTCACCGCCGTCTTGGTGTCTTAATGATTATCGGCCCTGCGCTCACTGTGTTCCCTGCTCCACGTGGTGCGGCCATCCTGCCCGTAATCCCTGCTCTACGTGGTGCGGCATCCTGCCCGTGTTCCCTGCTCTGTGTGGCATCTTGCCCCCGCCCAGAATCTCCATGCCGCGCCTGTATGTGACTCCATGCGGTATGCCTGTGTGTTGCAAGCACCCGCGCAGTGAGCTATTAGCCGAATACCTGCCCTCCTGTAATTCCTCCCGCGCGCCGTCCGCTCATGCCGCCGCGGCGACCGACCGTATCACCGTCAGCAGTTCTTCGAATTCGGCGCTCTTGGTCACGTACCTTGCCGCCCCCGCCTGCAGCATCGCCGTCGCCCGATCCGCGTCCTCGTACATCGACAAACCGATCACGCGAACGCCCGGCAGTTCCTCCCGGATCCGCCGTGTCGCCTCCACCCCGTCCATCCGCGGCATACTGAAGTCCATCAGCACCACGTCCGGCCGCAACTCACGCGCCTTTTCCACCGCCTCAAGGCCGTCCCCCGCCTCCCCCGCAATCTCTATGTCCGCCTCCCGCCGAAGTCGCGCCGCCAGGCTCTGCCGCAGCACCTTGTGATCGTCCACGATCAGCACCCGAAGTTTAGCCATGTCGCCTCCCAAATCCCCTTCAAGCGCCGCCTCCTCGCGATCGGCCGCTTGTCTCTTCTGTTTCATTCTAAACGCTGCTTCCCGCCCCGGGTGAACCGCCGGCGCCCTCAGCACAAATCGAGAGCCGCCGCCCGGCCTGCTCTCGATCTCAAGATGCCCCCCCAAAAGCTCCAGTCGCTCCCGGATGCTGAACAGCCCGAAACCGCCCTCGCCGCCTGAGCGCTTAGCCGCACTCTCAGGATCGAATCCCAACCCCTCGTCGCTCACCGATATCTCCAGGTAACCACCCGATCGAACCAGCCTCACCAACGCACGGTCCGTACGCGCGTGCTTGACCACGTTGAAAAGAAGCTCACGAACCGACTCGAACAAAAGTATCCGAATGTCTTCCCTGTCCGCCACTGCGTCCATGCCCGTATCCAGATCAACCCGCAGCCCGTGCTTCTTCTCCATCCACCTCGCCAGCCATTCCAAACCCGCCGCCAGACCAGCCTCGTGCAGAATCGTCGGCGACAGCTCAACCGTCAGCGACCGGGAGGCCGCGATGGATTCGTTAATAAGCCCCTGCACCTCGCCGAACAAATCGCGCATCTCATCGTCGACACTGTACAGAATTCCCTCCATGCCGAGTTTTGCCGCCACTAACAACTGCTGTAGATGGTCGTGCAGCATCTTCGCCAGCCGGTGCCGTTCCCGCTGTTCCGCCAATGTCAGCTCCGACGCAAAGTGAGACAACTGTTCGGCGCGCTTCTCCAGTTCGCGATTCTTCAGGTTCAACTCCGCCGTACGCTCCCGAACACGCCCCTCCAGCGACTCGTTCAGCCGCCAAAGCTCCTCTTCCGCCGCCTTATCGGCATTTATGTCCCGCACGTAAGTCAAAAAGTGCAGCGCCCTTCCTGTCCGGTCCGCAACCGTTGAGCAGTTGATATAACCCCATGTAATCGAACCGTCCTTTCGGATAAACCGCTTTTCGATCTCGAACGATTTGATCTCACCGCTCAGCAGTCGCAAGCATTGGTCCCAGTCCCCTTGGAAATCGTCCGGGTGCGTCACATCTTTGAACGGCCGACCAACCAGTTCTTCCTCGCTGTCATACCCCAGAAATGCGACAAACTTCGGCGGAAGCTTCAGCCATCGCCCGTCGAGACTCACGTGAAGAGGCATCACCAGCGAAAGCGCCTGCGTCCGTTCCAGGTTCTGCTGACTCTCCCGAACCGCCTCCTCCGCCCGCTTCAGTTCACTCACGTCGCTGCCGTACAAGTTGACATAATCCTCCCCCGGCGGCTTCACCGCCCAGATCATCAGCACACGCCCGCCCGGATTCGTTATTTCCGCGTTGACGGCATTCTCCCATGTGCGCGCCTGCGCCACCGCCGCCCAAACTGCATCCGGCAGTGCCCCGCCGCACCACCCCAACGTCGCCAGCCATTCGCGAGCCGTCCTGTTGGCGTAAACCAGTCCGCCCGCTGCGTCCACCCGCAGAACCGGGTGCGGGTTCTCCTCCGGAAACTGCGACGAACGCCTTATCGCCGCCTCGGCCGCGCGCTGATCCGTCATGTCGTACATGGATAAATATATCTGTTGTTCTCCGCCAATGCTCTCTAACATCGTGCCTGAATATGATACTATCCGCTCCCAATCCTTGTCC
>JAWLHD010000039.1:0-15412 GCA_041690555.1 Anaerohalosphaeraceae bacterium | reverse complement strand
AATCTCTCGAAGAGAATTCCTGTCACGCGGCTCCAAGGTCGCCGGGGGAGTCATGGCCGCCGGGACGCTGGCATCATTTGGGACGGGCAAGGTTCTCGGCGCCAACGAGCAAATCAACATGGCCGTCGTGGGCATCAATGGTCGCGGCAACAACCTCATTGACGGCTTCGGCAGGATGAAAGGCGTCCGCATTGCCGCGTTGTGTGACGTTGATGAGAACGTCCTGAACAGGAGAGTCGCCGAAGCGGAGAAGAAATTCGGATACAAGCCGAAAGCGGAGTGGGATTGCCGCAAGATAAATGAAATGAAGGACATCGACGCCATCGCCATCGCTACGCCTAATCACTGGCATGCGCTGGGCACCATCTGGGCCTGCCAGGCAGGCAAACATGTTTACGTCGAAAAGCCTTCCTCGCATAATGTTTTTGAAGGCCGTAAGGCGATCGAGGCCGCCCGCAAGTATAACCGCATTGTCGAAGTCGGCTTCCAGAATCGCAGCATCAAGAACGTGCGTGCTGCGATGAAGTTTCTTGCCGACGGCGGCATCGGCAAAGTCTACATGGCTCGCGGCCTGTGCTTCAAGCCGCGCGACAGCTTCGGCAAATTCCCTGACAGCCCCGTGCCGCAGGGTCTGCACTGGGATATGTGGATTGGGCCGGCCGAGTTCTACCCATACAATCGGGGCAAGGCTCACTACAACTGGCACTGGCACTGGAACACAGGAAACGGCGACACCGGCAACCAGGGACCGCACCAGTTCGACGTGGCTCGGTGGGGCCTTGGCAAGGAAGAGCATCCGGTGAAGATCAGTTCGTTCGGCGGCTACTACAAGTTCGGCGACGTTTGCTCGCAGGAGACGCCAAATACACAGACGTCGCTGTTCGAATACGCAGACGGCTCGATTCTCGAGTTCGGCACACGGGGCCTTTATACGCACGGCGAACCCAGTATCAAAATCGGCAACCTGTTCTATGGCACCGAAGGCTGGATGGAACTCGACGGCAGCACATGGAAGACATTTATGGGTCGCAAGGGCGAGCCGGGTCCGAGTTCGCAGCAGGCCGACGAGTATGCCGATCCGATGGACCTCGGCGGCGCCGGCGGCGACGGGCACTATGCGAACTTCATTTATGCTCTTCGCACAGGCAAACGCGAGAATCTTACCTGCGACATTGAGGTAGGTCATATCTCGACATGTCTGCCGCATCTGGCCAACATTGCCTATCGAACCGGGCGCCAACTCGCGTTCGACGGCAAGAAAGAAAAATTCATCAACGATTCCGAAGCGGACAAGCTGCTCACGCGCAATTACAGAAAGCCTTTTGTCGTGCCGGAGAACGTCTGAAGCACTAAGCAACCAAGGGGTCCGGGCCAAGGTCCGGACCCTTTTTATGTCCACACAAAATCCGTCGCCTGTCCAGGCCGGTCAATTGTTGAGAGAGGGACCGAACGATGAGAAATTCAGCCATTGCCGCATTGATTCTTTTGCTCGCCGCCGCATCCCACGCCGCCATCGACGCCGGTCTCGGGATTGAGCCCGCTGAGGGTGCGATTGTGCTCTTCGACGGGAGCGATCTTTTACAGTGGACCGCAGGCGGCAATCGCCCGGCCGAATGGAAACTTGCCGACGGGGTCATGGAAGTAGCCCTGGACAAGGGCAGCATTCAGACGCGCCGCGATTTCCGCGACTTTCGCATGCACGTCGAGTTCAACGTTCCTCTGACCAACGCTACAGGTCAGGGCCGCGGCAATTCCGGCGTATACATACAGAAACGCTACGAGGTCCAGATCCTCGACTCATATGGTCTTGAGTCCAAAGATCAGGACTGCGGCGCAATCTATAAGACCAGAGCCCCCGACAAGAACGTCTGCAAGAGACCCGGCGAATGGCAGTCATACGACATACTCTTCACCGCTCCCGTCTGGCGCGGCGACAAGAAGATCAGCAACGCACGAATCACCGTCTACCAGAACGGCGTAATGATCCACAATGATTTCGAGATACCCAACAAGACCGGCGGCGGCAGTCCGGAAGGTCCTTCCGCAGGCCCGATCCTGCTCCAGAACCACGGCAACAGAGTCAAATTTCGAAACATCTGGATCGTCCCGCTCAATGAGAGCGCGGACAGCCCCAACGTCCTTACTGAAGTTGAAAAGGCCGACGGCTGGAAGCTGCTGTTTGACGGCAAGACCTCAAGCGGCTGGCGCTCCGTCAGGTCCGAAAGGTTCCCGGAGCAGGGGTGGGCAATCCGGGACGGCATGATTATCGTCAACCCGGCCGATGCTGCCGAGCCGAAGGCAGGCGGCGACATCATCACGGTCGATCAGTACGACAATTTCGAACTGAAGGTGGACTTCCGCCTGAGCCCCGGAGGCAACAGCGGTATCAAGTATTTCGTCATGCCCGAACTGCTGAAGAAGGGTACGGTTCTGGGAGTCGAATACCAGTTATATGACACCGGAGGCAGAAGCGTGGCGGCCAACGTGTCGCTTGCTTCCGCCTATGATCTTCTGGCGCCCACGGGCGTGCAGCCCCGGTGCGCGGGACAGTGGAACACCGCGCGAATCGTCTCGAATAAGGGCCGCGTCGAACACTGGCTCAACGGCAGACTGGTATTGGAGTTCGATCGGTTCGGCGAGGATTTTCAAAAGGCAAAATCGCAGAGCAAATTCAAGGACGTGGCCGATTTCGGGACAGTGGAAAAGGGATACATTCTCCTGCAGGACCATCCCAAAGAGACCGCATTCCGCAATATCAAGATCAAAGCTCTCTGACGCTGAGTTTAGAACCTCCTCAGCAGATCGATCACAGTTTCGCTGAGCAGGGCAAAGACCGATTCCGATGGCTCCATGCGGTCCAATGTGAGCGCGCCTGCCGTGACGGCAAGAAGCAATCTGGCCTGAGTCCTTGCGCCGAGTTGCCGGTTCAACTGGCCGGCGGCGACACATCGGCCGATCAGCTCTTCATAGAAGCCCGTCTCCCACCGCCAGAACTCCCGCAGGCGCCGCTGCATCTGGGGATGTGACTGGTGGCAGTCCGCCGACAGCCGAAGAATGAGACGGCAGTTGACCCATTCTCCTGATGCGTTCAATCGAGCGAGCTTGCCGATCATCTCACTCAGTTGAACGATGGGTTCCGCCTGGTCATCCAATGTTGCGGCCAGTTGCCGGTAATCCTCGATCACCTGTTCGAGCACCGCCTCACAGAGCGAGTCTTTGCTCTTAAAGTAATGATAAAAGGCGCCCTTCGTAACGCCCGCGGCGGTAATGATGTCGTCCAGGGTTGTCGTGTCGCAGCCGTGAGTGCTGTACAAAGTTCGTGCGGTCTGCAGTATGCGGGATTTCGTATTGGTTTGGGCTTTGGCCATTGTCATTATCCTTTCGCAAATACGTCGTCCAACAGACTCGTGCGATTATCATCTATCCAGCGGCATTTGCGAACAATCATTTTCAGAAAATCCAAACCGCAGAGGTGTTCAAAAGAGCCCGTTGCCGCAACCGGCGTGGCCGCTTCGGCTATCAGTATTTCAATCATCAGATCCGGCGTTGCCTTCAGGGGCACTTGCTCAAAAGGGCGATGTTCGTTGTAGCCCTGCACAAAAGCCCGGAGCCTGAGCCTGTCCAGATGGTCGGGCCACTGGGACGGATTGGGCGTGCCGCCGACGATCGAGAACTGCAGGGCCCCGTTGGCAAGGTCCGTCATGACAGGCGCCATCTTCGTCGAATCGAAGTCCAGCACGCAGGTGACCTTGCCCGCGGAGAACAGCATGTTGCCCGGGTGCCAGTCGCCGTGAACGATCTGGTGAGGCCATGCGTCAAAACCCATTTCGTTCACGCGCCGGCTTGCATCACAGTAGTAATGCTGCAGCTCTGAGGCGATCTGTGCCCAGCCCCGGCCTGGCTCATGGGGTCCTCTTTCCGAACCGATCGTGCGGAGATTACTGCGCACTGTGAATGAATCATGATAGGTCCTCTTCATGGGCTGCCACCCGCAGGCGAAACTGCCGAAGAGCTCATGCATCCGCGCAAGTTGCCGGCCTGCGTCGCGCGCCCCCTCCGTCGAGCCGTCGAAACGGGAACCGGGCATGAAGCGGAAAAGTTCATAGGTGTGTCCGTCGAGTCGCAGCACTGTTGCGTTGTCTCTCGTCGTTGCCAGAGCGGCGACCGGAAATCCCCTCTGCGCGAGGAACGTTTGCACGCTGTGGGCGAAGCTGACGTGATAGACGTCGTCTTTGCCGCGTGCACGTCTCTTCAGCAAAAACGTGCCCTGGTCCGTGACGAGTATCTTCTTCGGTGATCGACGATTGCCGGTCGTCAGCGTGTGGGTTTGGTGAATGCGGCCCAGTTCGTACTGTGCCAGGACATGCTCCAGCTCCTCCCCGGCAAAATGTGCGCCACCCCGCGGCATATCAGCTCAAATCAACCCATTGTATGAGACAAACGGAATGCATGCCCGTGCATGCGCAGAGTCCGACTGCCGGTGCGGTCAGCCCTCAGCTCGGAAAAGCGAGAAAAACAACGCCAGGGTCAGCACGGCGGCAATCGCCCCAAGGATGACTACCAGCACGCGGTAACGCGTTACGGTCTCTTCGGGATAGAAACGCCCGTTGCCCGGCGGGGCGTCTACGGCTGCGCCCTGCTCCAGTTGTTCCAGCGCGTCCAGGTTGAACTTGCGTCTGGCACGCAGCGGCGGACGGCCTTCCCGGACCGCCTCGAGATCGACCAGGGCCTCTTCGACGTTGCTGTAACGGTCCTGCTTGTTCTTGGCCATCATGACCTCGATGACCTCGGCAACTCCCTGCGACAGCGCCGTGTTGATATGGTCCGGCGGCGTCAGCGGCTCCTTAAGGTGCTTCTTCATCACTTCGGCCGGTGTGGACGCCTCGAAAGGAACCCGCCCGGTAACCATATGATAAAAAGTCGCTCCAAGTGCGTAGATATCCGCTCGCCCGTCGATGTTGACCTCACCGCGGATCTGTTCGGGTGCAATGTAGTAGGGCGTTCCGAAGGCCTTGCCCTGCTCGTTTTTCGCCGCCTCCACGTCCGAAGTTTCGCGTGCCAGACCCATGTCGGCCAGCTTGACGACGCCGTCCTTGTTGATCATCACGTTCTTCGGCTTGACGTCCCTGTGAATCATGCCGTGGACGTGTGCGTGCGCCAGTGCCTTTGCAAGCTGAATTACGATCTCGATAGCTTCGGACTCGTCGAATACCTTGCCCTTTGAGAGGTCGTCGTACAGCGTCTTGCCTTCGACGTATTCCATCACGAAGTAATAGACGCCGCCTGCCTCGCCGACGTCGATCGCCTGCACGATGTTGTTGTGATTCAGCTTGGCGGCGATCCGCCCCTCTTTGAAAAAACGCTTGATATAATCCGACTTCTCGGTGAATCGCCGCGGAAGGACCTTGACCGCCACCGTCCGATCAAGGCTCAACTGTTTGGCTTTGTACACGACCGCCATTGCGCCTGAGCCTAACTTTCCGGTCACCTTATAGCCAGGTATCTTGCCCGCTGCGTCCTTGCTTTCCTTGATGTTGTCTTTCACGCGCGACGCCTGCGTAGCCGTGATGAAACCGTATTCCTGCAGGAGCTGCTCCACGGTCGCTGCTTCGTTGGCTTTTGCGCGTTGCCGCAGTTCTTTGTGACAGCGTTGAAGCTCCTCCTCCGTGCATAAGCGCTGTTCCAGGGCCATTCGCCCGAACAAGGTGTCTTGACTGGTTTCACTCACACGCCATTCTCCGTTTCCCCGGCACGCGCCGCCCATAACATTCGCCGGGGCCAATTATCGATTCATGTAGGCCGTTGTCAAAGAAAAACTTGCGCACACACGCGCAAAGGTGGCATTTGCCTGCAAAATATGATGGTGGCTCAAATCCCTGCGCACAGGCCGATCTCATCAGTTCGTACGGGCTGTCTGCGCACAATGTCGCGACGATCTCGGTTTGCAGAGGATGGAAATCCTTCCATATATCTTCCAGCGTCTTCTGTTCGAGATCGCCGACTATAATGCCGCTGCACAATCCGCTGAAGACGTTTCCATAAGGGTCTATGTGCACACCCTTGGCCGAAAGGAACGTTCCGAGGCAACTGTATGCTTCGAACGCCTCTGCGGGTTTGTCCGCCAAAAGTTCTGCCAGTTCGCCTGCCGCCCGACCGGTGAAACGGCAAGGAGAGTCCTTGACCGCCGCGCGCCAGTGATCCTGTCGCGACTTTTCCTTATATAATGTCACAGGGTCCTGTAAATATTTCTCCCACCGGACAAGCACCCGCGACGGATCGAACATGCTCCGGGCTGTTCGGACCAATCGTTGCACGCATCTCTCATCGATAAACTCGGCATGGAACGGATCCCAACTGATCTTGAGCCGTTCCATCCCGCGGTCGCGTAGATAAGCAAGCTGGTCGGGGATAACCGCATCGTTGGTTGCCCAGAACGCGTTGGTCTCAATGGTCTCAGGGCCTCGCAGACCGCTCCGCTGCGCGGAATCGACGATCTCAGCGAGTCGGTCGAAATAAATGAAAGGTTCGCCGCCGGTCAGATGTACCCGCGCTTCGGAACCGGCAAGGCGCTCCAGAGATTCCCAGGCAGCCATAGCCATATCCACCGACATGAGTCCGCCGCGGTCTGGACCGCAGCCGTAATAGCAGAAAGCGCATGATGCCGGACAGCGATACGTAACCATCAGGCCTGCATAGCGCCATACCTTGAGCTTGGGCTCTTGCGGCTGAACGCTTCTATTGTAAATATTCTCAATGATCCCAGTCATGATTCTTTGGATCGCGCACGGGCTTGCGGCTCTCCATCTTTAACCGCCTTGCAGGAGTTGAGTCCGCGAAAGTTGTATTATATCGGCCACTATGACATCTGGTTTAATCTGATGCCCGAGCCTATGTACGGATGGGCCCTGAAAAAAATGTAAATTCCACAAATTTTTTCCGACGCCGCGAATCACCGCTAAACTGTTAGCGCGGATATTATTGGACGCTTTGGGTGCCGGCTCCGAGCCGGCCAAAGGACCCACCATATAGTGTACCCTCCGGCGCGCTTTGCCCACTATGAAGTATATCACAATTCGCCGTCTGGTTCAACGCAGGCCTGCTGCGGCATTCAAGAAAAAATCTGTTCCCATCCGATATCGAAGCTAACGGAATTGCGGTTATTGGATACATACGGAGTGAGTTCATGAGCAAGCGGGAAATCATCGATTGTATTCTGGAAATCAACAGGGGAGCAAGGCCGGAATTCCTGGCGCAATTCCCAGTCGAAGAACTCGACCTGTATCTGGAGCACCTCATGGAAGTCGACCTCGAGGACATCGCACTTTGTGCGTAATCCCCGGGGCCCGGCCCCATTCCCGCGACTAAGTCATCGGCGAATGGGGCCTGATTCCTCACTCGCTGTAAATCGGCCGCAGAAACATGCCAGGCAGCACCAAATCCCCGCCACAGCCCCCCGGCCCGTTTGTTTAGCTATTCGGATCAGCGGGTCGCTGGGGTCTGCCGCCGCCTTCAACCTGTGGACTGCCGCCGCCACTCAGCGCGTCTTCGGTTTCTTCGCTGGCCGGCTGTACCGCATCGACGCTCACCACGACGTTGTCCTTGAACTGCAATAGCACTGGCGTCATCCCCGAAGGAATCTGAAAAGCCATATCTACCGATGCCCGCTGGCCTTTAAAGTCCTCGTTTGCCAGCGTTATCACTTCATCCAGTGTATAAGGCATCAGCATTCGCCCGGCCATCGGTCCGCTCAACGGTCTGGCTTTGCCTTCCGGGTCGGGGCGTCTGGCTATGATCCGTCCCTGCGGGTAAAACGCCGTACCGGCGCCGCGCGTATCGCTGCCGCCTTGCTTCTTGCACACGAGTCGCACCTGACCCGGAATAAACGACACCTCTCCTTTTGAGTTTGAAGCGCCGCCTTGTTTGATGTCGCCCCGCTTCAGGTCCATTCGAACTATTACCAGGCTCTCGCCTTCGCTGTCCAGTCGCCGCAGGCCCTTCCTGGGGACGGTTACCGCGTCTCTGCCCGCGACGCGCCATACCCCATCCCTGGCCTTATAACCGTTCAAATGAAGCTGATCCAGAAAGCCAGGATGATATACCGCGAAACTCCTGCCCGAACTGAGACTCCCTTTGCTCATCCAACTGAACAAGCCGCTCACCAGGCCGTCTGCGCTGATCGCCGGGCGCTTCGCCGAGCGTATGTCGCTGACTGCCGTCTGACCGTCGCCAAACCGCGGATACGGATACCTGGCCGCCGAAGGCATCAATGCAAGCGATATCAACAGGACGCCCGATATAATCAGACCCGTCGCCAGCCCGCAAGCCACGGCGGCGACTTTCGTGGCGACCGCTCCGAAATCCGCGTCCGGATCCCAGATGAGATCCGTAATCACGCGGAAGATCGCAAAGCAGACTATGAACAGAACTGCGAAGACTGCCGGCTGCGCCCACTGCCCCCCGTAGCCTTTACCGATCAGGAAACCTGCCGCGGGTTCATAATAGCTGAATGTAAGCACGAACCCGAATATCGAAGCCATCATCGTGCCGAATGAAGTCATGGCTTTGCTCTTGAGATAGAACTGAGCCATCGTCAGAAGGACGATGATCACGATTACCAACAATGCCAGCATACTGCCTCCGCGTTATGGAGCCTGCACGGCTACGACGCCGTCTTTCCCGGTTTGCTCTTTGACGAAAACATCCGTATAACTTCGTTGATCGAGGTGGTGCCCTCGGCCACTTTCTTGATAGCCTGTTCCTGCAGGTACAGCATTCCCGCCCTGCGGAACTGCGAGGCGATCTCCTGCACCGACTTGGCCTCCCGCACGACCGCACGCAGCGGTTCCGTCAGAACCACTGTTTCGAAAATCGCCGTGCGCCCATAAAACCCGGTGCCCTGGCACTTCTCGCAAATTATGGGCTTGCCGTGCTTGTCGTATTCTATCTCGCCGGGCCGATAGAGCACTTTGATCTTGTCAGCCGGAATATTGAATTTCTTGAAGAGGTCCTGATTCGGCTGGTACGCCTGTTTGCACTCGTCGCAGAGCTTTCGGACCAGGCGCTGATTGCTCATTCCCAGCAGCGTCGACGCTATGGTTTCCTTGTTCTTCGCCAGGTTCAGCCATTTGCCCAGCGCCTGCATCATGCTGTCGGCCTCCAGCGTCACGTAAATAATGCGGCCGTCCTTTGCCGCAGCGCACGCCAGCGCTGCGCACTGGGCATCCTCGCAATCCGCAATGCCGACGATATCGGGTCCCATGCGGACGATCGACTGAAGCCGTTTGGCATAAGTTGTAGTGCCGGTGTCGCTGAGCGCAAACCGGTTCTGGGTTATGTTCTGCAGCTCGGCCGCCGGCTCCTTCTCCAGGGTGTTGATGTTGTTCATGAACGGGTCATGATTACGAAGGAATGCATAAAGGCTCGACGTGACACCGCTCTTCTTCGGGCCCGATACTATGAAAAGTCCCTGCCGCTGCTCCCTGAGCGCGCCGATTGATTCGACTTGCGATGCGGTCAGCCCCAGCTCATCGAGCTTCATCAGGCTGTATTCCTGCATGCGGGAAAGCTTCAACTGTTCGCCCGCGGTGGAACCCGCCGTAACGACTTCCCAACCCACCCGTTGTTTGGTCTCCTCCTGCACCACCTCGAACTTGCCCTTCTGCGGTTTGCGTTTTTCCTCCGTGTCCATATCCCCCAACTGCTTGAGGTAGAGAATGAAATACTCCATCTCCTCCCGGCTGCGCGGCGTCTGCTTTGTCCCGAGTCCGTCGACGAAGTAAGTTATGCTGTAGTCCTGCGCAGTCGGCTGAAAAAGGATGTCGCTGGCTCGTCGCCAAATTGCGTCTTCCATGATCTCGCACGTAGTCCCGAAACCAAACGACTCGGGGCTTTTCGGCGCCGGCAAAGGCACCTCGTTGCCGTTGGCCGTGTAAAGCGTCAGCCCGCGGCTGGCCTTGGTCAGCTTTTTGGTGTCATTGACAAACAGGCCCCGCAGATGTTCGGCCGTAAGAACCTTCTCAAAATCGGCCACTTGCGCGTTGCGGTGTATCACATAAGCCATAACCGCAGCGCCGACCGCGATCAAATAAACCAGCAGGCCGATGATAAACAGAGGCGCCGCAAGCCACAGCAATACCGCGCCAACGCCCGTACTGAACACAATCAGCGTCCACCACTCTACGCGCGTCTGGACCGCCTTGGCGTCCTTGTACACCCATTTGACCAGCGGCATCCATGTATAGAACAACGCCGCCACAACCACGAACTTGACCACCGAAACGTAACCGCCGTAACCGGCGGCAGCTACTAAGCTCAGCATGAAATGCTCCATTGCATCTGTTGCGAAACTCTTACAGAATACCGCTCGTCGACGTGCGGATACCCTTCAGAGCCATCTTCAGTTCTTCCACGTTCGGGGCGTACTGCAGCGCCACCTTCAGATCGATCCATTCCTCCATCACCAGTGTGCGCAGGCTGTCGGTGAAGTCCTGCATCCCCTCGCCTGTGCCCGCACGAATCGCAGACGGGATATCGCCTTCTCGCTCCTCCGAAATCAACTTGCGTACGATCGGCGTCCTGATCAGAATCTCAATAGCCGGGATACGCCGTGCTTCCTCCTTGATCCCCGGCAGCAATTGCTGACTGATCACCGCCCGGATCGTCAGCGCGAACGTCTGACGCGCAAGATCTCGCTCTTCCTGCGGGAAAAGGTCAAGGATTCGCTGGATGGTCTGCGATGCGTTATTGGCGTGCAGCGTACCGAACACCAGGTGCCCCGTCTCGGCGGCACGCATCGCCGCAGTAAGCGTTTCGTTGTCTCGCATCTCACCCACCAGCACCACGTCCGGATCCTGCCGCATAAGAGAACGAAGTGCGTCATCGTAATTGGGAACGTCGATGCCGATTTCTCGCTGCGACACAATCGCTTTGTCGTCGACATGCAGAAACTCGATCGGGTCCTCGACTGTGACGATGTGGCACGCACGCGTCTTGTTAATGTGATCGATCATCGAAGCAATCGTTGTACTCTTGCCGCAGCCCGTCGGCCCCGTAACCAGTATCAGCCCGTCGTGCTGTTCGGCGATCTTCTCAACTATCGGCGGCACGTGCAGCGATTCGAACTTGGGTATGTTTCCGCTGATGTGCCGGGCAGCCAGACTCACGCAACCCCGCTGGCGAAACGCATTGATGCGGAAACGGTCCATCTTCCCCACCTGATAAGCGAAGTCCAGCGCTCCATTCTCCATGAAGAATTCCTTCTGAGCAGGGCTCATGAGCTCGAATATCAACTGCTCAGCCCGCTGTTCCGTAAGGATTTCCCCGGTTGTGTTCTTCAACTTGCTGTGTATTCGCATCTTGGGCGGCATTCCGACCTTCAGGTGAAGGTCACTGGCGCCGGCCTTGATGGCTGCCCGGAACCACTTCTCAACCTCCGGAGTCTTGTCCGTGCTTATGTGAGTATCCAGCGGCTGCGATTTGGACATCTCTTACTTAACTCCTTATGCAGGTACTCATTAACTAAACAGAAGAACGGCGAATTCCGATTGCCGCACCCTCGCATCTGCCCAAAAAACCAACCAAAAAAAGGTCATAACGAGCACTGAATTATAGCTTAGACAGGCCGCTTTTGTCAACCGCGATATTCGCCACATTGCCCTGTTTGACGGGATTTTTTGCAGGCTCCCAACCACAAAGGCAGGATAGGCAATGTGTCTTGTGTGATGCCGATTGGCCGGGTCGCCTTCACGGCACGAGCATGAGTGTCAGGGTAAGGTAGATCGCCACGCTGATAGAATCGTTGGCGGTCGTCACAAGCGGTCCCGAACTGATGGCTGGGTCAATCCCGACCTTGCGGAAAACAAACGGCAGCAGCAGCCCCAGCGTGGTGGCTACCATGATTGCAGACAACATCGCCGTCCCGAACGCCGCGACTATCCGAACGTGCTGGCCCACTTCGATATGATGCACGGCATCGCCTTCACCGGCGGCCAGAACCTCAGACGGAACAACACCGGGAAGAAACGCCGTGATTACCGCGCCGATCAGGCCGCACGAGATGGCTACAAGGATCGCAACTCGAACCTCGCGGGCAAACACCTGCCCGAGCCGAAGCGCTGCCAGATCACCAGTCGCCAGACCGCACACAACAATCGCAGATGTCTGCAGTCCGGCGTTGCCGCTGATCGCCGCTATCATCGGGGCGAACGCAAATGCCGTGATAAAGATGTACAGCATGTCCGCCCGAATGAAGGCATTCTTGAAGAGCAGTGCTACGAGAGCAGTGACCGATGTCCCCGCCAGACACGGCAGCAGCCATGTCATCCGCACCCGGGCCGCATGGAACGCCGAGAAGCTTTCCAACTCTGCGGCGTCCGTCCCGGCCATTGCGTACAAATCCTCGGCGGCTTCCTCCTCTGCGACTTCAATCACGCGATCCGCGGTAATTCGCCCAACTAATCGGTGATGCTTGTCCACTACAGGAACAACGATCAGGTCGTTCTTCTTGAAGATGTTCCGCACCTCTTCCTGATCGGCGTCGACCGTAACATAGATTGTGTCTCTATCGAGCAGGTCCTTGAGTTTGGTATGGTCCGGGCGAGTTATCAGATAGCGAATACGGACGTCCCCTAATAGTCGGCCCTGACGATCCGCAACAAACACGCTATAGAAATCCTCGTCGATCTCCGCTGATCGAATCTTGTCTACGGCCTGGCCGACCGTTGCGTCCTCGTTCACCTTCACGAGGATTGGATCCATGATGCCGCCGGCCGAGTCCTCCGAGTAGGTCATCAAAACCCTGATCCGTGCTGCTTTTATCGGATCGAGGTGCCCCAAAACCTCTGTTCTCTCATCCTCCTCCAATTCGCCCAAAAGGTCGGCCGCATCATCGGCGTCCAGCTCGGCGATGAGCCCGGCAAGTTCTTCACTGCTCAAACTCTCGAATATCTCCGCCCGAGTGGCAGAATCGACCTTCTCCAGAACCTCTGCCGCTGTGGCCCGAGGCAGCAGGTCCAGAATAGAACGCCGATAATCCTCGTCCAGGAGTTCTAAGACCTCGGCGATGTCACTGCTCCGCTGATCCGGGAGCAGGGTTTTCAGCTCGGCGTGTCGGGCGTCCGCCAACAGACCTTCAACCTGTTCAAACAGTTGTCCCTGGTCTTCCGCCATGCTTCCCTTCCCGCATTTGGCTTTTTTCACAGCCCCACGAGAGGATTAAAACCTGTTTCGCCCCATTTGGCAAGGTCTAAAAACCACTGGCAAGCGAATTTATCCTTTACCTCAAACCCGCGACTTTGTACAATATATACGGGTATGGTTCGGTCAAAAATGAGAGGGTATTCACCAATGAAAACTTGGGTTTGCTTGTTGTTACTGGCAGCCATCGGTGCATCCGGCGCCGCCGGCACCTATCCGGAGCCGGCAATCGTTCAGTCACCCAGTCAGTGGACGCTTAGCGTCGCCTATGATCAGCCCCAGCAGATCACTGTCAGGCTTCCCGGCCAGCAGGAAGCTAAGCGATACTGGTATATTATCTTAACCCTGACCAACGAAACCAACACTATCGATGCGCCGTTTTATCCGTACTGTCAGCTTATGACCGATACCTTCCAGGTCGTAACCGCCAAGGGGGTCCGCAAGGAAGTCTTCGACATCATCAGGATAAAGCATCAGGGCAGCTATCCTTTCCTCCAGCAGCTCGATTATGTCGACCACAAGATACTGCAGGGAGCCGACAATGCCGTCGACGTTCTCATTGTATGGCCGGATTTTGACTCGCAGGCCAAGGAGGTAACGCTATTCATAGCAGGCCTGAGCAATGAGACGCGTGCTATCAGCCATCCAGCCATTAAGGATCAGGACGGCAGCCCCGTTATGGTCTTTCTGCGAAAGACGTTGGCCCTCAAGTATGGAATAGGCGGGGATCCCACGCTGAGGCAGGCAGCCGGGCTTCGCTTCCTCGATCAGACCTGGGTCATGCGCTGACGCATCGACACGCGTTCAACAGCAATGTTGATTCGCAAATGAGCCGCCCGCGATCATTTTCATTGCCCGTGCACTGATGAGATACGCCCGCAGCGAGGACATTTGACCTTGTCCCCCTTGAAGTTCGGCGGCACCTTCATTTTAATACCGCAATCGCACGTCAGGAAGGCAAAGCCGCCTACCTTCCGCATTATGTCGCCCGCCTGGCGCTGCTGTGTATGACGACTTTCCTGTCGGCCGGCTTCGGCGCTGGCGCCCCGCAATTCGACCGGTTCGGCGGCCTTGACCGCCGACGGCGGTACTATGCTTGCTTTGCCCACCGTCTGGCTGTACGAGTCGGAGTAGTCCTTGAACGATGCGCCGCGGGACATGTTTCGCAGCACCCGTATTCGCTCTTCGATAGGGGGATGTGTGCTGTGGAGGTGTGCCGCTTTGCGCCCCTTGAACGGCATTGAAATGTACATGGGGGCTGTGACGTTGTTCGCCGCCTCCAGCGGCGTCCTGTCGCCGGCAATCTTCTCAAGAGCGCTGGCAAGTCCCTCGGGGTAGCGAGTAAGCCGTACTGCTCCGGCGTCCGCAAGATACTCCCGGCGACGGGAAAGTGCAAAGTACAGAAGCTGCGCCATGATCGGCGCCAGAATCGCCGCGATAAGCGCTATTACTATCATCACGATCTGCCCGCCGCCCTGGTTGGACGACGACCGCGACGAATAACGCCGGCTGGAGCCCATACTGCTGTAGAACATGCTTCGCAGGAAAACCTGGCTCAATAGTACGATACTGCCCAGCATAACGCCCGCAAGCGTTACGAACAGGATGTCCCGGTTTACAATGTGGCTTACTTCGTGCGCAATCACCCCTTGCAGTTCGTCGCGATTGAGCTTTGCCAGCAGCCCCGCCGTAACAGCCACCGACGCCGACTCCGGACTGCGACCGGTTGCGAATGCGTTCGGCGCCATCTCGTTGATAATGTACACCTTGGGCATCTTCGGCAGGTTGGCTGCGATCTTCATCTCCTCGACGACGTTGAACAACTGCGGATGCACGTCGTGCGTGACCGGCACCGCCTTGCTCGATGCCAGAAGTATCTGGTCGCCGCCGGCGAAGCTCACCAGCATCAGCACGAGCCAGACCGCCGTGGCGATGATCAGTCCTATGAAACCGCCGTCAGGCCCGCCGAACGCAAGCCCAAGCACAAACCCAAGGCCCGCAAGCGCAAGCGCCATCATCCCCAGAAGGAGAATCGAATTCCGTCTGTTAACTCTTATCTGTTCCCACATAATTACAGCCGCCGACTTGCCTCAATCACGAAAAGCTTACCTTCGGAACCTCCCGCTCCGCGGCGTTCTCGATCTCGAAGAAGTCGCGCTTCGTGAAGTTGAACATGCCCGCGACCACATTCGACGGGAACATCTGTATCTTGTTGTTG
>JAWLHD010000038.1:0-15551 GCA_041690555.1 Anaerohalosphaeraceae bacterium | reverse complement strand
GCAATAGTTCGACGCGGATTGTAATATTCCATGTTTGCACTCGCCAGACTCGTACAGACCGGACTCGGCCTGAACAGAAGCCCGGAAGACAGGGAAACCCCATGTATGCGCACCTGCCAAACGCCAACCCCAGCTTGAGGCGGACGATTTTATCGGTCGCTCTTGTGGCCGTGGTTTGGCCGGCGGCGGCGTTTGCGCAGATCGACGCCGCCCGGCACATCACGCTGGACGAAATCCGCACCGACATGGAAGCCTGGTGCCTGACCGTACTGGAAGGTACGCGGGTAGAGCGTTTTGGGCTCAGAATTATTAGCATCGTCCGCAATTATGAGCCGCATCGCGACGCCATCCTCGTTGTGGGTACCGATGAACGATTCATTCATGCCGGGGCCATTCACGGCTGCAGCGGTTCTCCGGTCTATATCGACGGGCGCATGGCCGGGGCGCTGGCGGCCGGCTGGGACGGCGCGAAGGACCCCCTGTACCTCGTAACTCCGATCGAGGAGATGTTGGCCATCGGCACGGCGCCCGTCGCCGGCGATACAGCCTGGGCCTCCGCTGTCGACATGTCGCAACCCATAGACCTGACGGCGGTCCGACAAGCACTCTATGGCGATCCCGGCGACACACAACTGCCGGTGGCAACCTCACTTCCGGCGTCAGTATGCAAGGAACTCGCGCCGCAAATGGCGGCTTTGGGCATGAACCCGATCCCCGCCGGAACGGCTCCTCTTTCCGGCGAGGACACAGCCGACGCCGGCTACGAACCGGGCGGCGTACTTGCCGTCCCGCTCATAAGCGGCGATATCGCGATGGCGCCGATCGGCACAGTAACGGAAGTCAGCGGCAACACGGTGTATGGTTTTGGACACCACTTTACCGGCATCGGACCGGTGGATCTTCCGATGGCCGCTGGCACCGTGCACACTGTCGTTGCAGGGCTCCTGCAGGCGACGAAGTTCGCCACGCCGGGCGCAATCAGGGGCGCCGTGCGCTTCGATGAGGCCGCGGGTATACTCGGCCAAATAGACGCAGCAGCCAAGACGATCCCGCTCCGCATACGCATCGACCGCTACAACGACCCTCGACAAAGGACTTATGACTGCCGCCTTGCCGTCGAGCGGCTCCGTACACCGCTGATTCTGCAATCGGCCATAACCGCGGCAATCGCCATGCGCGGCTCACTGCCGCCCGAACACACCATCAGATACAAAGGCATCATTGTGGCTCAAGGCTTCGAGCCCATCGCGTTCGAGAACGTTTCTTCGGGAGAAAGCTACGGTGAAGTCGGCGCAGAGGCACTGAGTGTCGTCGCCCTGCTGATGAACAATCCGTATTCGGCCGTCGACATTGCCTCGGTGGACTTCGACATCGAAGTCGCACCCGTCAACACCCGCTCGACAATCCGAACCGTAAGCCTGTCCGATAGCCGAGTCAAACCCGGGCAGACACTCGCCGCCTCGGTCGTGCTACAATCCTACATGTCGCAGATGTTTCATCACAGTCTCAATATTACCGTCCCAGCCGACCTGCGGCCCGGCCAATACGAAGTAACCATCGCCGGAGCATATGAATACGAGAAGTTCGTCAGGAAGACAGCTCCCCACAAGTTCACCGCGTGGGATCTGCCGACGCTGGTCGAAACATTGGGCAGCCTGCTTACTATGCGCCGCGACCGCCTCTACATGGTAATGTCGCTGCCGGCCGACGGGCTGGCGATCAAGAGAGCCGAACTTCCGATGCTGCCCGCATCGAAGGCCGTTCTCCTCAGCGACGATAAACGAACCATTCCGGCGCAGAAATACGGGCGATGGATAGAGAACAGCGTTCCTACCGACACCGTCGTCCTCGGCGGCAGGACCATAAGAATAACGGTCGTCGAGTAAGCTCAGAGGATACCGCATGAAGCATTCTACTATGAAGACACTCTTTCTGGCCGGCGTGATTCTTATCAATGCCGCATACGCCCCCGCTGTCACCACCGTCGTAACGCGCCACGTCCGCGCCGCCGACTTCCTGAAAGGACAAGCCGAGGGGACAGTCATCGACTCCGAAGGGACAATATCGCTCGCTTCGGCAACCCTTCACGTTCAAATGGACGCACTTCTGAAGAACGTCTGGAGCATCAATGCGCTTGTCGCCGACGGGGCGGGGGGAGTCTATTGCGGAACCAGTCCCAATGGCGGTATCATTCGCTACGCCGACGGCGTTGCCAAGATCATTTACAGCGCAGTGCCCGCGGTGATTGCAAACAGCGAAATCGGCGACCCCAACGCTGTCGAGTACTTTGCCAACGAACACGTCTTCGCCCTGGCGCTGGATTCGCAGGATCGCCTGCTGGCCGGCATCAGCGGACGCAACTGTCGCCTCATTCGGATAAGCAGCGATGGCGTCGAGACCCTGTTCTGTGATCCTGACGCAACCTACATCTTCGCCATCGTAACCGACCGCGACGACAACATATATCTCGGCACCGGCCCCAACGGCCTCATCTACAAAATCGACGCAGCCGGAGCAAACGCTCAGCGGATCTATGACGCCCGTGACAACAGCATTCTGTCACTGGCGCTGGCCGATGACGGTACGCTGTATGCAGGCGGCGACCAGCGCGGCCTCGTCTACAAGATCGATCCGGCGGCACGAACTGCAACCGTTCTGTACGACGCCGACCAGGAAGAAATCACCGCACTGCTGCTCAGCGCCGACGGCAGCCTCTACGCCGCCGCAACCAGCGCCCAGGCTGTCAAAGACCACGTCCGGGCGGGCATATCCGCCCGGGAAGGCGAGGGTCGCCCCGACACCAGGGCAGCAGCGCCAAAAGACGGGGCAGCCACACTCGAAATCGCCAATACCGCCGAGGCCTCTGAAAGCAAGAAGGCTCCGCCCCCTCCCGACACGCCCAAGGGCACTCTCCCGAAAACCGCCGGCCGCATCTACCGTATCGACCCCCGGGGCTTCGTCACCAACGTCTTCTCCGAGGTAGCGGTCTTTTACGACCTGGCGCACAAGGACAACTGCCTGATGCTGGCCACCGGCAACGACGGCCGCCTCTTCACCGTCGACCCAAAAACCGACGAAAAGGCTGTCGCCTACGAAGACAAGCAGTCCTCTCAGATAACGGCGCTGGCAGTCGTCGACGGCGGCGTCTATATCGGATGCGCCAATCCGCCGAAGCTGATCATGATCGACGACGCTCGCGTTGTTCGCGGCACGTACACTTCAAGCCTCATTGACGCCGGCCAGCCCGCAAAATGGGGGGCACTCCAGATAAGAGCCGAGATCCCCCGCGACTGCACCGTCACCATGTCCGCTCGAACCGGCAACGTCGGCGAGCCCAACGACGCCACGCTTTCCCCGTGGACCGACCCCGTAGAACTGAAAGCCGCCACGCAGTTGAACGTACCTGTCGGTCGATTCTGCCAGTATCGCCTCACCCTCGACACCGCCCGCCCGTCCGAAACACCCATAGTCAAGGAAGTCGCCGTAGCTCACGTGATCCCGAACCTGTCCCCGCGCGTCACCTCTGTCAACGTCTCGCGTCTTAACGACAAGAACAAGCCGGGCGTCTTCGCAATCGCCTATACCGCCGTTGATGACAATCGCGACACGCTCATCTACAAGATCGAGTTCCGCCGGCTCGGCCGCTCTCGCTGGATTCAGATCAAGGACGAACTGGCCGCCCCAAGGTTCGAGTGGGACACCCGCACCGTCGCCGATGGACGCTACGAGATCCGCGTAACCGCTGATGATCGCCGCAGCAACACCGCCGCTGACGCCATGACCGGCTCACGGATCAGCGACGTGTTCGTCGTCGACAACACCCCTCCCCGCATCGAACGCCTGCGCGTCCAGACCAACAAACGAAGCGCCGTCATCACCCTCAAGGTCCGCGATGAATACACCGCCATCGGCGGCGTCCACTACACAGTCAACAGCAACGAAAAATGGATCGCCGCCTTGCCGGACGATTCCGTATACGACACCACTGCCGAGACGGTTACCATCCGGATCGACGATCTCGAGCCGGGCGAGCACGTCGTAGCTTTGAAAATCGCCGACGACCTGGAAAACACCGTTTACAAAACCCTCGACGTCACGATAAAATGATCGTCGGCATGACAGCAGTAAAACCGCGCAAACAAATCGTCGGCAGGCGCTGCGCTTGACAAACAGAACACGCACAATTGAATACTCACAGGTCGTTCAGGTCGTCCAGCGGCTTTGTATCGAGTGCGCCCACGAGTTGCCTGAAGACGTCCTGTCCGCCTTGAGCCGCGCCGCCGAGGATGAAACCAACGCCCGCGCTCGCCATATCCTCGAGCAACTTCTGGAAAACGCCCGCAGAGCGAAAGATGACCGCATTCCCTTATGCCAGGACACCGGGCTGGCCGTCGTCTTCATCGATCAGGGGGCAAATGCCTTCATCACCGCCCCGGACGACAGCCCCGATGCAACACTGTATGACGCCGTTAACGAAGGCGTCGCGGCGGGCTACGAAAAAGGCCTGCTGCGTAAGAGCGTCGTAGCCGAACCCCTCCACGAGCGAAAGAACACACGAACCAACGCCCCGGCAATCATCCACCACCGCATCGTCCCGGGCGATCAAGTCCAAATCATTTTGATGAACAAAGGCGGCGGCTGCGAGAACAAGAGCCAGTTCAGGATGTTCAACCCTACTGAGAACCAGGACGCCGTCGGCAACTGGATCGCCGAAGTGGTCCGCCAGGCCGGCGCCAACGCGTGTCCCCCCTATATCGTCGGCATCGGTATCGGCGGCGACTTTGAGCTTTGCTGTCTCCTCAGCAAGCGAGCCCTCCTCCGCCCCCTGGCTGACTCACACCCCGACCCCTTCTACGCCGACATGGAGCGCCAACTCCTCCGCAAGATAAACGCCCTTAACCTCGGTCCGCAGGGCCTCGGCGGCGACACCACCGCGCTTGCCGTCAAAATAGAAACCGCCCCCTGCCACATTGCCTCACTCCCCGTCGCGGTCAACATCGAATGCCACTCACACCGCCACAAATCAGCGGTGCTGGAGGGGCGCCCTGCCGGCAATCCGCGGGCGTTTGGCTGAGAAAAGCGTTGAAAGCGTCGGGGCAACACCGTACAATGTCGCTTTTCGTCAACAAGTATTCACCGGTTATCCCCAATCAGAAGGATATATGACACAATGGATGACGCACTTAAGCAGTTGATTCGGATCAGCAACAAAGTTGGCCAGGACCCGACTCTGGTACAGGGCGGCGGCGGCAATACTTCGGTCAAGACGATCGACGGAAAGCACATGTACATAAAGGCCAGCGGCACCGCGCTGAAAGACATGAACGAACAGCAGGGCTGGCGCCGGCTCAATCTTGAACAGACGCTTGGCATCATCCGGGACAAGGCGGTTGCGGGGCTGCCCGATCAGGTGCGGGAGCTGGAGGTGACCAATCGCCTTCTGCTCGTCTGCGACGACGACGTCAAGGCGGTGGCAAGGCCTTCGGTCGAAGCGCATCTGCACGCCTTCCTGAAGCGATGTGTTATCCACCTGCATCCCAATGCCGTTGGCGCTTTCGTCAACGCCGCCGACGGAAAGGCCATCCTGGAAAAGCTCTTCGCCGGCGACAAGCAGCCGCCGCTGTGGGTGCCCTATACGGATCCAGGGTTCATGCTCGCGCGGAAGATCGCTTCTCTTGTGGCCGCCTATGAACAGGAGCACGGCACGAAACCGTCGATTCTGTTCCTCGAAAAGCACGGCCTGTTCGTGACTCAGGACAAGCCGGATGCGGCGCTGGATCTGGTGCGTCGCGTTATTGCAACCTGCAACAGCAGCCTGAAGTCGTTTGCGCGGGTGAAGCGAAAAGCCGCGGACGTCGAAGCCGTTAATCGCACGAAGCTGTGCATCCGCAAGGCCTTCCTGCAGGCGACTGGTCAATACGCCAACGTAACGTGGCATGTCTCGGATTCCATCGCGGCGTTCATGAGGCTTAAGGACGCGCCGCGTTTGCTGGCCGCGGGCGTTCTTACACCCGACGAACTCGTTTACGCCAACGGTCCGGCCCTGTGGATCGACAGGCCGGACGCAAAACGCCTCGCTGCGCGACTTTCAGCCCAGACGGCAAAAGGCGGTAAACACGCCGTCTCGTTTATAGTCAAGGACCTCGGCCTCTTCATCGCCGGCCCGGAGAAGATCGTCTCCACCGTTCGAGACGTCGTCGAAAGCTCCATCTTCATCCGCTATAACGCCGCCCGGATGGGCGGCATTGCCGCACTGAGCAAGCGGCAGCAGCAGTTCATAAACGAGTGGGAGGCCGAGGCCTTTCGCAAGACGTTGGCCGCCGGCAAGAGCCAGGGCCCGCTGAACCAGCGGATCGCAGTCGTCACCGGCGCAGGTTCGGGACTGGGCAGAAGCATTGCCGTGGGCCTTGCGCGGGCCGGGGCAAACGTCGGCCTTGCCGACATCGACACCGAGGCCGCCGCCGAAACGCGGGAATTCATCAAGACCGAAATGCCCAGCGCGTCCGCCGTCGTACTGCCCTGCAACGTTACGGATGAAGACTGCGTCGACGCAGCCTATCAGCATTTGATGGACAAGTTCGGCGGACTCGATATGCTTGTCAATGCCGCTGGCGTCGCTCCGCCATACTCGCTCGTCGACCTGCCCGTCGACAAATGGCGGCTTGCGCTGGAAGTCAACCTCACCGGCTACTTTCTAATGGCCCGCGCCGCCGCTCGCATTATGATCGCCCAGGGCATCGGCGGTTCTATTGTGAACCTGTCGTCGAAGTCAGGCCTGGAAGCAAGCAGAAACAACACGCCTTACAACGCCACCAAAGCCGGCGAAATCCACATGGCGCGCGGCTGGGCGCTGGAACTCGGCGAGCATGACATCCGCGTCAACAGCGTAGCGCCCGGCAACGTCTTCGAAGGCTCCAAAATCTGGAACCCGGATTACATCAAAGTCTGTGCCAGAAAATACGGCATCAAGCCCGAGGAAGTGATTCCTTACTACGTAAGCAAGACAGCCCTGCATAAGGAAATCAAAGGACAGGACATCGCCGATTCGGTCGTGTTTCTGTGCAGTGATCAGGCCCGCTGCATGACCGGCCAGACATTGGTCACCGACGCCGGCCAGGTCATGGTGCGTTAGCGCCGATCAGCGGACAGGCCGAGTAAACGAATGAACGCCGGACATAACAGTGATCCCGGCGACAATCGCGTAAGTGATGATGGTGAACCAGTCTCCCCACGGCCGCGACACGTAAGCCCAGCCGATAACCACAGTGCCGATGCCGAAGGACTGAACAAGCATCTTGGCTTTTCCGCTCCAGACGGCGCCGAATGCAATCCCGCGGCTCTCGGCAAGATGACGAATAAACGTGACCGCGGCCTCGCGCGCGATCAGCACGACGAACACACCCCAGCGAATGGCATTCAGAACTGTAGGGGACCATTCGAAATTCGCCAGCCGGGGCTGACCCGCCAAAGCAAAACATAAAAAAGCGCCGCACACAAGAGCCTTGTCCGCAAGAGGATCGACAAGCCGCCCGAACTTACTCGTTACATTGTAATGACGCGCGATCTTGCCGTCGACAATATCCGTCAATCCAGCAATCACGAACAGCACAAATGCGACCGTCAGCAATGCGGCGGGCTTCTGGTCCTGCATGTTTGCCGCGACGACGAGCATCGCCAGAAAGACAGCCGTAAGCACGACGCGCAGCAGCGTCAGAGCATTTGGAATGAACTTGACAATCCTTTTTTCACTTGCCATGAACCACCTGTGTTTTGGAGCCGTCGAATTCTACAGCCGGCCGGGCCGTCTTTCAATCCCAAAATCTTCAAGACCCAACCGTGAACCTGCTAAATCCCCTCTACGATCAGATCATAATCCTGCGTATCGACAACCCTGACTCGAACGAATTCGCCCGGCTCCGCTGCGCCTTTGATATGGCATACGCTGTCGATATGTGGGGCCTGTCCATAAAACCGTCCAACGGCCGAAACGCCGTCGGATTCGTCGACAAGGCATACCAGCTCCTGTCCTATGCGCCGCCGCGCAGCGGCAAATGCTATCTCCTGCTGAACCAACATAAGTCGGTCCGCACGCGCGTGCCTCATGTCTTCAGGGACCTGCCCGTCCATGCTCGCCGCCGCAGTGCCCTCTTCGGCATAGAAGGGAAAACATCCCAGCGCCTCGAATCGGGCCCACTCAACAAACTCAATCAGTTCTTCAAATGCCTCCTCTGTCTCCCCCGGGAACCCCGTGATAACCGTTGTCCGCAGCACCACGTCGGGCATCGCCGACCGGAGATTGTCGATGAGCCTCATGGTGTTGTCCTTGCGGTCGACCCGCCGCATCGCCTTGAGGATCTTGTTATTGATGTGCTGCACCGGCATGTCGACGTAATGCAGAACCTTTTCCTTACCGGCCATCGCCCCTATCAGTTCTTCGTCTATCGCCGCCGGATAGAGATACATCAAACGAATCCATTCCAGCCCCTCGATCCCGACCAGTTCATCAATCAGTTTAACCAGTCCATTCCTGATTCCACGATCGCGCAGGTAATAGTTGCTGTCCTGTGCAATAATACTCAGCTCGACAACGCCGCTGGCGACCAGCTCACGGGCCTCAGCAATGACAACCTCCTGATCCTTGCTTCGGAAGCGCCCGCGAATAGATGGAATCGTGCAGAACGAGCACTTGCGGTCACAGCCTTCGCTGATCCGCAAATAAGCCCAATGCGCCGGCGTAATTAGGAGTCGCCCCGCATCGTCCAGCCGTACCGTCTCGGACTCTCCCAGATACGTTTGCGGCGATCTGCCACCCCGGTCGATAACCTCACGAATGATTCGACTGATTTCGCCGCGACGACCGAGCCCCACTACGGCGTCTATGCCGGGCACTTCGTCCAGCAGCGACTCGCCCATCCTTTCCGAAAGACAGCCGCACACCACAATCCTCCCGACGCGGCCTTTCCTTTTCTGCGTAACCGCCTGCCGTATTGCTTTTACCGCCTCCTCCCTGGCGGGTGCGATGAAGCCGCAAGTGTTAATAACGACGACGTCCGCATTATCGGGATCGCCCGACAAAACAAGGCCGGACTCGCCTATCTCCGCCAGCATCTTTTCGCTGTCCACGATGCTCTTGGGGCAGCCAAGTGCAACAAAGCCTACCGTTGTCATCTTTGATTTACGTGATGATTTCATTGCCTGCAACTACCACATTTGCGGCGCCCCGTCAAAAAATTTCACAAATTTACCGCCGTCGCGGCAATTAAGATTTTGTCAATATAATGTTCTATCGCAATAAACTTCCCCTGTTCGGCAGTCCTAACTGGTATAGAACATTAATTATCACACCGTTCGAGTTATAGGTCCTTAATGGACCCCAAACCAATATTTGGAGGTCCGACTTGACACTGGCCGATTAGTACGATATTATTAGGGCGCACATACATGAGGGCGCCGTACCATAGGGATTGCTATGCTTAACTCTGTCCGGTCTGATGGAAAGTCTGTATCCGCGCGTTTGGTCGACGTGGTGTTCTGGGCGGCGGTGTGCACGTTTGTATTCGCATTTGTCTCCGGTTGCGGCGATTTCTTCGAATCGAAAACCACCGAGCTCGAATCCCAGCGAACTCTTCGGGAGCTGACAAAGGTCAGGTTGACGCCCGATCCGGATGTCCCTTTGCCGGCAGCCTACAAGGAACCCCCGAAGATCGTCGAGGGCACCATAGGGGACAAGACCGACGCCAAACTTTTCTATTTCTCCAAGTACCATACCGTCGACAAGCTCAAATCACTGATTGACAGCCAGTTCATCAAAAAGTTCTTCGACGCCAAAGGCAAGCCAACGGTCGTTGTCGATTACAATTGCAGCATAAACGCCGCCACCAACCAGCTCGTCGTCCGATGTCCGACGGTTGTGGATGCCGAGCAGGTCCTTGCTTTCCTGGAAAGAGTCGACGTGCCGCCTATCCAGGTGAAGATAGATTGTATCATTTCGGAAGTATACGCCGATCACACCCTGGACTGGGAGACGCGTCTTCATATACAGAATCTTTTCGGACAGGAGATCAATCTCGCCGGCAAGCTGCCGGGAGCCGCCCTCCGCGATATTGCACGATCCACCTTCGGTTTGAAGGCGGGCTATGTCGACGGCGGAACCTACAACCCCGGCGCCGACACGTTCACACCGGACAAGCCGGGGCACATGTTCGGTGCGCTTGTCGACGTCCTTGTATCGCGCGGGTATCTGAAAATACTGATGAATCCGCAACTGGAAGTCATCAACGGTGAAACGGCTACAATAATTACCAAGGAACATGTCCCCCTTGACGTCATCACCAGCGTCGATTCGGTCTCCGACGTGATTACGCAGAAAACCGAATACCACGACGTCATCGATTCGCTGACAATAACCCCGCACGTCTTCGCCGACGGTTACATCGGCATCGAAACGCGAGCCCTTATCGGCTCCAAGTCCACCCCCGAAGGCGTCAAACAGTTGCCTATCGTCACAACGCGGGAAGTCGTTGTCAAGGAGAACCGCATTCGCAGCGGGGAAAGCCTCGTTATCGGCGGCATTCGCAAGGCCGAACAGCGATCGGTGGTCCGCGGCGTGCCCGGCCTCAAAGACATCCCCGTCCTGGGGATCCTCTTCTCAAGCAAGGATTATGAAGAGCGAGCCAAAGAGGTGATGTTCATCCTGACGCCGACGATATCAACCGGAGGCATTCCCAACGAGGACATGGTCGCCGACATCCAGCGCAAGCATACGCCCGTCAAGACCAGCGACTTCCTCGACAGCCTCAAGGACCCGTTCGGCACGGGAGCCTATACAGAGCTGGTGGAGCAGGAAGCCATTCGCACCGAAGTCGAGCGCATCAAGGCCGAAATGGACAAGGCCGCCGCCGAACGCAAAGTCGCCGATCTCAACGTGCGACTGGAAGAAGCGGTCAGGCAGCTTGAAACAGAAAAAAAGCGGGCGTCCGAGGCCGCCACGGACATACAGTCCAGAGCTCAAGAAGCCAAAGCGACCGCCGAACAGGCCAAGGAACAGGCCGAACAGGCAAAGGCCGAGGCCGACGCTGCCCGCAAGCGGCTCGATGAGGAAAAAGCAAAAGCCGAAGCAGCAAAAGAACTCCGCGACAAAGCGGTAGCAGCACAAAAAGCCGCTGACGCCGACGCCGCAAAAGCAACCGCCGAAAAGGCCAGGGCGGAAGCCGAAGCTGAAAAAGCAGCAGCCGAAAAGGCCCGCAAAGACGCCGAGGCTCAGATCGAAGCATGGCTCAAAGCCGCCAAAGAAAAACTCGAAAAAGAACAAGACGAGCAAAAGGCACAAGACGAACAGGCCAGGCTCAAACAAAATGACGAACGCACAGGGCCCTGACGGCCCTGAGCCGAACCGCCGTCTTCGAAAGCACTAATAATCATGAGGGCTTTGCTGACACAAATCATAACGCATCCGTTCCGCTGCACCCGGACAAAACTGCTTGTGGCTATGCTGCTTATCTATTCGCCGGCGCAGGCGGGCACGTTTCTCCATTCAAAGCCTACCGAACTCGAATCACGACGGATACTGCGCGACTTGGAGACAGTCCGCGAAACGCCCGATGTGCAAATGCCCATACCTGAAGTCTATACGAGGCCTCCTGAAATAGTTGAAGGAAGCGTCAGCGGCGTCCCCGACGCCAAGTTGTATTATTTCGCCAAACACCAGACGGTCGAAGCGCTGGTCAAGCTGTTCAATGAGCAGTTTGTTGCGTCGCTGAATGACAACGAAGGAAATGCACTCCCCGCGGTGGCCTATACCGCCGATATCAATCCCGCCACCCACCAGATCGTAGTCAGTTGCCCTTCCGTAGAATACGCCCGCCAGGTGCTCTACTTCTTTGAGCAGGTCGATGTCACCCCCATCCAGATACAAATCGACTGCCTGATTTCCGAGGTCTATGCAGACCACACACTGGACTGGGAGACAAGGCTTCAGATCGAGGACCTCTTCGGCCAGGAGATCAATCTGATCGGCAAGTTGCCCGGAGCCGCGCTGCGCGACATCGCCCGCTCAACCTTCGGCCTGACTATGGGCTATGTCGACGAGGATAACAAATTCAGCGCACTGGTCGATGCCCTTGTTTCGAGGGGCTATCTTAAGATTGTCATGAACCCAAGGCTGGAGGTTGTCAATGGCCAGACCGCCACCATCACAGCGACCGAGAACGTGACGATCGATCAGATCACCATAGCACGCGGCAAAGATCTGATCTTGTCGCCTCGTCGTTACGTGGTGGTAGATTCGCTGCAGGTGACTCCTCACGTTTTTTCTGACGGCATGATCGGATTGAAAACCGTCGCCGTCATCGGTTCCAAAGCTACGCCCGAAGGCGTCAAGCAGATACCGATCGCCACGGAGAGACGGATTACCATCGCCGAAAATCGTATTCGCCGCGGAGAGAGCCTCGTTATCGGTGGAATAACGAAAACAGAACAGCGTTCCGTTGTCCGCGGCGTGCCGGGACTAAAGGACATTCCTCTGCTTGGCATACTTTTTTCGAGCAAGGACTTTGAAGAACGCGCCAAGGAAGTGCTTTTTATCCTGACCCCCACCATCAGCTCCAAGGGCCGACCCAACAAGGATGTAACCGCCCATGTGCAGCGCAAACAGACCCCTGTAAGAAACAGCGACCTGATCGAAAACCTCAAGGACCCGCTCGGACGCGGTGCATACACGCAATTGGTCGAGGAAGAGGCGATTCGCGCCGAGGTGGCTCGGGTTCGGGCGGAGATGGAAAAGGCCGCCGCCGAGCGCAAAACCGAGGAACTGCAGAAGAGCATTGATATAGCAGCCAGGCGAGCGGAAGAAGAAAGAAAGCAGGTTGAGCGGCTCACGGCCTCTTCGCAAACGGCAGTGGAAGCCGCGGAAGCCGCCGCAAAGGCTGCCGCAGCCGAATTAGCACAGGCACAGGCCCTGACAGCCGAAACAGCCAGGCTTGCCGAACAGGAAAAGCAAAGAGCCGCGGCCGCTGCTGCTGAAAGTCAAACCGCGATTGATCGCGCCGCCAAAGCAGCCGTTGTAGCTGAAGCAGCGAAAGCCGCGGCCGAAAAGGCTCAGGGCGAAGCGAGTGCCGCAAAGGCAGCCGCTGAAGCAGCTCGCAAGGAGGCAGAGCATAAACAGGCCGAGTGGCTCCGAAAAAGGGGCGGGATGCCGCAGGAATAGATACAGGGCTGATGGTACGGTTCCCCCCTGGCACCGGATCAGCGGCCCGGAGAATCTACTGGGGGCAATACATAACTGTGCACCCGGAGACCCCGAACCGTTCATGCTGCAAATGGTTGCCAGGAGCTCACAGGGTAACGCTTTACAGTACTGATATAAATAAGAGATTAATGAATATTACTATTCGTCATATACCCTGCGAGATTGTTAATTGTTCTGCACAAGACTGCCTCTAACCCATTGCCCTTAATGGCTTTGTACCGGTAGTCCTGTCAGTTTTTTCTGAGGACAACCTGTTAGATTTTCTGTTGCTGGTCCCACCTTAATGTTACATTGCCTGTTTGTCGCCGCAACACGCCGTAATAGTACTGATGTGGGCACACACTCGTAACAGTCACACTCACAACTTATCAACGGATATCCCCACAGCGGTCATTGCAGTCGCAGATCATACGCCCTGTAAAGCAGGTCCAGATCCTCTTTGCACTTGCCGAGGTTTTCCTGAAGTCTGGCGAGCAGTTCGGGGTTCTGGTAGTACTTCTCGTCTCCAAACTCCTCCTGCAACTCGACCTGTTTTTCCTCCAATGAGAGGATCATCTCTTCTATCTGGTCGACCGAATACTTGTTAAACGGCCGCAATTCTGCGGGAACCCCCCTTGTTGGCGGCTGTGCTTGTCTTGGTCCTGCAGTGGTGGATGCCCCTTTCTGCCTGGCCGCCGATTCCTTGGCCTCAGCACGCCTGGAGATCACGTCGGCATAGAAGGAATAGACGTTTTCGCCGGTTATCACTTCAAAACCGCCCATTTTGCGGTTGCCGTACTCGTCCATGCCGACTACTAGGAGCTTGTCGACAACACGGTTGAGGAAGTAGCGGTCGTGACTGACTACGATGACAGTGCCGGTGTAGTCGCGCAGCGCCTGTTCGAGCGTCTCGCGGCTTGGGATATCCAGATGGTTGGTGGGTTCATCCATGACGAGCACGTCCGGTTCGGCGAGGACGAGCTTGCAGAGCATGAGGCGGTTCTGCTGGCCGCCGCTGAGGTCGGCGACCTTTTTGAAAACGTCCTCTCCGCTGAATAAAAACGCTCCTAATCGCCCGCGAAGGGCTTCCGGGGTCATTTCCGGACGGGCGGAGCGGGCCTCTTCAATGACCGTGCGGGCGGGGTCGAGGACATGGGCCTGCTGGTCGAGGTAGCCTACGGACAGGGTGGAGCCCATGCGGATTGTGCCGGAAGTGGGCGTCATCTGCCCCAGCGACATTTTCAGAAAAGTGGTCTTGCCCGTGCCGTTTGGGCCGGTGATGCCCAGGCGGTCGCCGCCCAGGACGTCAAGAGTGAGGTTTTCGAACAAGACCAGGGTGCCAAAAGACTTAGAGAGGTTTTCGCAACGGAGGATAAGGTCGCTTTGGCTCTTTGCGGCGGCGAAGCCAAACGAGATTGTGCGGATCTCGGTGGGCTTTTCGAGGTAGTCCGGCTGTTCGTGCAGGAGGCGTTCGAGACGTTTTTTGCGGCCTCGGGCGGTCTTTCGCATGCCTTCCTGGTCTTTGTTGCGGGCGATGAAATCCAGCGTTCGGTCGACCATCTCACGGCGCTTTTCGAATTCGCGCTGCTGCTGGAGCCGCGTTTTTTGCCTTGTTTCGGCGTAATTGGTGTAGTTTCCCTTCCAGGTGGTGCTTCGGCGGTGGTCCAACTCGACGATCTTTTCGGCGATTGCGTCGAGCAAATAGCGGTCGTGGCTTATGATTATGGCGGCACCCTGGTAGTTTCGGATGAAGTTTTCGAGCCAGAGCGTGGCCTGAAGGTCGAGGTGGTTTGTGGGTTCGTCGAGGAGGAGGAGATCTGTGTTGGCGAGGAGGACTTTGGCCAGGCCGAGACGTGAGAGCTGGCCTCCGCTAAGTGCTTTGGTTTCAACGTAATAGAGTTCCTTGTCGATTCCGAGGCCGGTGAGGATGGTTTTGATTCTGGATTCGAGGACGTATCCGCCGGCGGATTCGAAGTCGTGGCTGAGGCGGTCGTATTCGGTCATGGCTGCTTTAAGTTCAGTTCCGGCGAGGGTTTCCATGCTTTTTGCGAGGGAGTGGAGGCGGTTTTGGGTGGTGAGGAGGTCGTCGAGGCCTGCGTGCATCTCCTGCATTACGGTTCGGGTGTGGTCGAAGGCGGCTTCCTGGGGGAGGTATCCGATTCGTAAGTTCTTTCTGCGGATGACTTTGCCGGAGTCGGGTTCGGTTTCTCCGAGTATTAGCCGCAGGAGGGTGGTTTTTCCGGAGCCGTTTGGGCCTATGAGGCCTACTTTTTCGTGTTCGTAGAAGGTTTGTTCCAGGGCGTCGAAGACGGTCTGGTGGCCGAAG
>JAWLHD010000037.1:0-15604 GCA_041690555.1 Anaerohalosphaeraceae bacterium | reverse complement strand
CTGGTGCCGTTCGATCCTGCCGAAGGCGGGCGGCTGGACACCTTCATGGCGACCTACGCAGTCGATGGTCTTGTGGCAAACTTCAACGTCTTTGGTCCGTTTACGGGCAGCCTGTCCAATGCGGGCGAACGCCTTGCCATCGAGCGGCCGCTGGCGCCGGACCTGCCCAATCCGGATGTGCCCTGGGTGGTTGTTGATGAGGTGATCTACGGCGATTATGACCCGTGGCCGCGAACCGCCGACGGAAGTGGTGACGCACTGAAGCGAATCAGCACGGATCCTACAGTCTCAGGAAATGATCCGGCGAACTGGCAGGCGGCAAAGCCTGCACCGGGCATGTGAGCGCAGTTCAAACGGGTCTTCGTATAAGCAGGCTGCCGGCTTGCCTGGGGTTATGGTTGTTGTGCGGGAGCGACTAAAACCGTGTCTTGGCGGGATAGTTAGCGTCCAGCCAGATGAAGTCCACATTCCCATCTTGCCGTACACCTTTGCCGTAGCCATTTGCCGCAGCCAATGCCCGGTTGCCCATAAACTCAATTGTGCGAGGATCCCGCCACTTGTACAATTCGGCATGGCCATCGACAAATGAAAAAGTGCAGCTCCTGTTGTGATAATTGCCGAGCGGATCCCAGAAGGCGTTGTCATAGGGGATGTAGGACCAGGCATCAATATTGTAATAGGCATTGTCGTACTGATCTTCGACAAAGAGGAGTTTCTGTCCGGTCCCTTTAATGTTTGCGAGGGATTTCTCTTTGTTTGGAACACCATCCACGCTGTCATGGACGGCGTAGAAGTCCGGCATTCCGTAGCTGCGATAGATCTGATAATAGCGGGGAGGGGTACTGGCGCCGACGTTTGAACTGGAGCCTTTGAGAAGGCGTTTGTCGCCGGGACAATGATAAACTTTTGGGGACTCCAGGTATGGGTAGATGGCTCCTTCGCGGATTCCGTTAAAGCGGGCATCGAGATTGAGTTGTCCGCCGCCGGCGTCTCCTGCGCCGACGTAGATCCAATCCCCGGCCGAATCATAGTCTATAGGAGCGATTACCCAGGACATGGGGTTCCGTTTGTTGGCATTCGGAAAAACATAGCCGCTGCAAAACTTCTGGTCGTTGTCACCGGCGTACATCAGGAAGGCGGCCGCGATGTTTTTGTGGTTTGTCAGGCACCTGGCTACCGAGGCATACTCTTTGATGGCTGCCAGGGAGGGAACGAGAATGCCCAACAGCAGTGCGATGATGGCTATGACGACGAGCAATTCGATGAGTGTGAACCCGTTTCTCCTCATTTTCATTCCTTTCGCAGTGAATGTGCCAGCAGAAAAGTCCACGCTAAATTATTACACAGAACGAGATTAAATGCAACTGAAAAAACGGCGGAACGCAGGCGCGTGGCGGCAATATCCGGACACAGGTGGATTTGGAAGCTTTTTCTATGGCATTTTCTTGTCGCCGGTTTATACTGCCGGTAGTCGGGGCGCAAAAATATTGGGGAAGAGGCGAATTAAGGCAGGAATTATGGCAGATCGTTTTCGACTGATGTTGGTTGGCGCTGTATTGCTGGCGGCGGGGTGCGAGGTGTCGCAGGAAGGCGGCGGCGGGCAGGACCGGGTCGCAATCACGGCTGAGCACATAAGCCACATTACAGACGTGCAGTGGACGCTGGAACGCATGGTAATTGACGGCAAGGCGGTTGCGCTGACCGGCGACCGTCCGCATGTGCATTTCGCCTCCGATGGTCGGGTAACGGGTTTCGGTTCGGTGAACCGTTTCTTCGGGCTCATGCAGATTGATCCGGGCGGGCAGGTGCGCTGGCCGGGGGCTCTGGCGGCAACCCGGATGGCTGGTCCTCCGGCGTTGATGCGCCAGGAGGAAGCCTTTATGGCGGCGATACAGTCGGTCAGACAATGGAGCATAGAAGGAATACGACTGTACGGGCAGGACGCGGAAGGTTCCACGCAACTCGTTTTCAGCGTGCCGGCGCCTTGATGGTCCGGCTCAAGTGTTAGAGAGCAAGGCCGGCGATGCAGATTCCAGCTTTGATTGATTCACCGATGTATACATGGGGCGTTCTGCCCCTGCTTATTTTTCTGTCGCGCGTGATCGACGTGAGCATGGGCACCGTGCGCGTGATATTTGTTTCGCGCGGTATGAAGTACCTGGCGCCTCTGGTGGGTTTTCTGGAGGTGCTGGTGTGGCTGCTTGCCGTGGGGCAGGTTATGCGCAACCTCGCTAATCCGGTTTGTTACATAGCTTACGCGGGCGGATTCGCGATGGGCAACTATATCGGCATTGTGATAGCCGACCGGCTTTCGTTGGGACTGGTGCTGGTGCGGGTGATTACTCGCAAGGACGCGACGAGCCTTATCCAGTTTTTTCGGGACGCCGACTATGGCGTAACAACCGTGGATGCTCACGGCAAGACCGGGCAGGTGAAGATCGTCTTTACCATAGTGCCCCGGAAGGAGCTTGCCCGAGCAGTAGCGATCATCAAGCAGTTCAATTCGCAGGCATTCTACTCCGTAGAGGAGATCAACTCGGTTCAGAGCGGCGTCTTTCCGCTGCGCAACGGGCCCGGCGGCGGACTGATCACACGGTTGTTCCGTCCCATGCGCAAGGGCAAGTAGCCTGGGCGGGTCAGCTCCGCGGCAGGCGGATCGTGAAGGTTGTGCCGCTGCCTAATTGTGAATCCAGACTGATGGTCCCTCCCAGGCGGAAAAGAAGCCGTTTGACGATTGTCAGCCCGAGACCTTCGCCGCCGATGCCGTTATTCGGCTCCAGCCGATGAAAGACCTCGAAGACCTTCTTCTGGTGCTGCGGGGCAATGCCTCTTCCATTGTCCGCCACCTGGTACACGGTCTGGTCCTTTTCGGTGTATCCGGATATATGAACGACCGCCCGCCGATCGGGATTCCTATACTTGATCGCGTTGTCCAGCAGATTAGTGAAGATTTGATTGAAGAGGTTCGGGTCCGCCATGCAGTCGGGCACGTCAGGATCAAGTACTACCTGCACGTCCGCCTGGTCGATCTGGTACCTCATGGCATCGAGTATGAGTGCAAGCGTCTTTTGCCCGTCGATATGCTGAATCTCCAGCGGCATCCGGCCCAGGCGGCACAGGCGCAAGAGGCCGTCCAGCAGGGCACTCATTCTGCGAACGCCTGCGGAGATGAACTGCAGAGACTCGGGTATGTCTTCCTCCAGCATGCGCTCCATCTGGCTAATCAGCCCGGCATCCGTGGGCTGGGTCCTCAGAACTGCGCGAATGGATTCGATGATCGCCTCCAACTCGCCGGCGAAACCCTCGATATTGATCAAAGGTGATCGCAGGTCGTGTGAACTTACATAAATAATGCTTTCCAGTTCTTCGTTTCTGGCGGCCAGGGTTCTCAAGAGCCCTTCTCGCTCCTGTTCCACTGCTTTTCGCCGGGTGATGTCGTGAGCGAACGCACAATCGAACTGCCGGCCCATGAACTCCAGGAAATTGGCTGATATTTCGACCGGGAATACTCTGCCGTCTTTGGTACGGTGGAAGGTTTCAAAACGCATGACTTTATTCTGACGTAATTGCTCCCAACTGGCCTTCCAGACTTCACGTGTGAAATAAGGATCGATGTCATACACGCTCATGTTGAGCAATTCTTCGCAACTGTAGCCCAGCCCCTTGCATGCGGCCTGATTGACGTACATGAATCGAGCGTCGGGACCCATCCAGAACGCGGCATCGGACGCGTGATCAATCGAGAACTGAGTCAGCATGAGCGCTTCCTGTGCCCTTTTGCGTTCGGTCACATCGATTCCCACGCCGAGCAGATACCTTTTTCCGTCCCGCTCCAGGCGTGTTCCGGTGAGTAGATAGGAAACATGGGTTCCATCTTTGATGACAAGGTCCGCCGCGGCTGTTGCGTGCCCGATTTCCATCGTCTGGCGGACGGCCGTTTTGACAATCTCTCGATCCTCGCCTTCGAACCAGTCGAGGGGGTTCTTCCGCGACAACTCTTCGGCTGTATAGCCGGTGCTCGTTTCGTGGTTCAGATTCCAGCGAATCAAGCACTGCCCCTCTTCGTACACATAGAAAATACCGGGCAGGGCGTTTATGACGGCATCGGAAAACGCCTTCTCCTGCTGCAATTGCAGTTCAGCCTCCTTGCGTTGACGGATGTCTCGTATGATTGTGGACATGTATTCCACCTGGCCGGACCGGTCCCTGTGGGCCATTACGACCTGCGATACTGGTATTTCTTCTGCGGCGGGTCCGAAGATCGCCGTTTCCCCCTGCCAGATTCCATGTTCAAAGGCGTAAGGAATGGCTCGATCCCGGAGCAGCTCGAATGCCCATTTGGGGTGAACATCCGAGATTCGCACGTCTTGCGGCGTTTTGTCGTCTGTCCAGCCGAGCAGTCTGCGGCCGGCCTTGTTCATGTAAGTAACTGTCATGTCAGGGAGTGCTATGGAAACGAGGTCACTGGTGGCCTCCAGGATGGCGGTCAGTCGCTGCAAGGCGTCTTCGGCCCGTTTGCGTTCGCTTATATCGCTTACTGAGGCCAGCAGGAGCGGCTGTCCCCGCACCGTAAGTGCATCGAGTGTAACCTCGCAGTCGATGAGCACACCGTCCTTGCGTTTATGCTGCCAGTAGAACCGTTGCGGCTTGCCCGCCTGCGCCGCCTGAATATGGCCGCGTGCGGCGATCTCGGACGGACGACCGTCGGGCTGAACCGTCGGAGAGAACTCCACCGGCGAATGACCAATGATATCTTCCCGCCGACACGCCCAGAGGCTGCACGCCTGTGCGTTGCAGTCAAGAAAAACATCCGTCATCAGATAGAAGCCCTGGCTGCGGCTTTCAAATATCGTTCTGTATCGCTCTTCGCTTTCGCGAATAGATTCTTCCGCCTGCTTTCGCTGGGTGACGTCCTCCACCGTGGCAAAGACTCGCGCGGATCCGCCGGGTTCACGCTCGATAAGGCCGGTGGTGTGGACGTATCGCATCTGACCGTCCTTGCGAATCAGTCGATACTCATTCGGCGTAAGCGCGTCGCCGCCGGAGGCGATACACGCGTTGAGCCAGTCTGTTATCCGCTGCACATCATCTGGATGATGTATGAGCTTATTGACCATGCGAAAGTCGATGGGTTCAGATTTGTCATATCCAAGCAGATCGCACAGTGCATCGGACCATGTCACTTCGCCGGTAGCGACGTCCCATGTGAAATCTCCCATGCCCGCGATGCGCTGCGCGGCAACCAGACGCTGCTCGTTTTTACGGGCATTTCGCAGGGACTCGGCAAGGTGCGTCTGGACCACTCCGATGGCAATGATAATCACGGGTGTCCATACAATGAAGAGCGACAACTGGACGGCCCACGTTATTGGGGACAGGGCATGTTGTTCGAGATCGTAAATAAGCATTGCTGCGCCTGTGAACGCGGCGACGGCTGCGGCCAGGCTTATGCCCAGGGCGGCGCCGCAAGCGATCAGCCCTGCGCGGGTCCCATACACAAGTGCGGTCAAGACGGCGAACACCACGAGAGAGGCCCTGCCCCCGCCGGCATGACCGAAGACGGGAACATGGGCGACGCCGAGCACCAGATTGAATCCGAGCAGCACCGATGCGCGAATCCAGTATGCAAGTCGCCCGCGAAAGATCGCCGCGGCGACGATCGCGGCCGCGGCTCCTAAGTGCAGCGCGTAAACGGGATGCCAGCCACGCTGCTGGATACGAAACAGCGACACTGATAACGCCAGGGGAGTCAAGAAAGCGAAGAGCACCAGCGCACTATCAACCAGATGACTGCGCACGTCGTGGATTTCCACGGTCGTCGGGTCCGACGCACGTTTCCGGTCCTTGTCCGCTTCGTTCATGATGCGGGTCCCCCCGGCCCGCGCTCTCAGTGCCGCCGATGGCTCGGTGCGCGACGGGCGACGCCATTCGGGTCGTATATGCTTGCGACCGGAGCTGGCCTAAGCTTGCTATTTAATCGGCCAACGTTGTTCAGCGGTTGAGTCTTTCGATGGCCCGGGCGATTGTGTCGCGGCGTGCCTCTATGGGGGCCGGATCGGTTGTGAATTCGGTAAGGCTTCTGGTGATGTC
The DNA here is from genome assembly GCA_041690555.1 of Anaerohalosphaeraceae bacterium. GTDB lineage: Bacteria > Planctomycetota > Phycisphaerae > Sedimentisphaerales > Anaerohalosphaeraceae > JACZKQ01. The sequence continues at coordinate 9,514 of JAWLHD010000037.1, read as the reverse complement.
CTCGGGCACTTCCAGCAGCGCCTGGTATTCACTGACCTGCCTTCGGGTCAACTGCGTCTTCTTGTCGGCGATAAGGCGTTTGAGCATGGCCAGGTACTCATAGTCTTCGATGCCGTCTCGGAGCATTTCCCAGCGTATACTGTCGACCGGACCTTCCAGGACGGGACGCGGGGGGTTGCCGTTGGCGGCGGCTTCAGGCGGGTATATGAACCTTCCGTCGCCGTTGCCCCAGGGGCGCTTCTCGCCGGCCGGTGTGCTGTAGCCGCTGGTCCAGCCCATCGGGTCTTCATAGGGGTTCTGAGGCTTTGCCGGGTCCGGATATGCTGCTGAGCTCGTCCAGTAGTTTGTGTCCCAAACCAGGATTCCCTCGATGTTCCGCTGCCACGTCTGCCAGAGCCACACTCGCAGCTCCGTTCCCGGATGATCGATGAAAAGCGTGCAGTACGGGGCCTTCGGGCCGGTGCAGACGTACCACCAGAACTTGTCGCCGGCCGCCCGCCGTGCCTCGGCGTCGTCATGGCGATAGAGGCTGCTGAGAACGCAGTAGATGTTCGGACCGCCCGCAAGCGGTTCCTCCGGCTGCTCGGTCAGCATGCGGTCGATCAGCGGACAGGCTCGCTTCAGCTTGTCGAAACCGTTCTTCACGAAGGCGTACTGGTCCGGGTCCGGTTCGTCGAACCAGTAGATGTAGGCCTCGTCGACCCAGCCCCTTTTCACAAGGTGATCCTGAAGCTGGCTGCAGTAGCTGTTGAACAGCGGCAGGTACTCCGGATCGTGCTCGCCGAAGCCGAGCAGGCGCGGCTCGAACAACTCGTGAAATGTTCCGCCTCCGATGCCGGGGATGTTCACGCGGAACGAATTGAACTTGTAATGATCGATCGCGCGGGTCATCGCCCTGTCCCAGGCCGAGAAATCCAGCTCAGCCTTCAAGGTTTCGATCGGGACCACAGGCTCGGTTCGTACCTCCGGTTCGAAATCGCCGCCCTTGACCAGTTCGGTGCCGCTTGCCGCATCGGTCAGTGATACGTCATCGAACCACACCAGTCCGAGTTCCTCGCCGCCATCGGTCCATCGTGTCGCTCGCAGGAAGAGCCGAACGAATTTGGCCTGCGACGGGAAGACTCGGATGATCTCATCGAAATGCTGCCAGTGCCCGTCGCCCTTGAACGACATGTCGTTGTTGTTGCCGTAAATCCACTTGTCGTCTGCATCATAATGGTTCAGCGTGACGAGGAATCGCTGTCCCGGCACCGCGGTTCTGTGCCAGAAGCTCAGGCGCAAGCCAGCCTTTGGAATTGCTATGGCAGGTTTGTACGAGACTGTAACATTTTTCTTCGGGTCGTCGTCGTAGATCAGCAGCGCTCCGTTGCCGCGGCGGACCTCATTGCCGACGATGCGGACGCCGTCCCAATCGGCCCATTTCGAGGGCGGCGCCGACACGTTGGGCCAGCGGACCCTGATCCGGTCCAGCGGGGCAGGATCATATGGCGAGATGTGGTGCGCCGCGAAGTTCGCCCAGTACTTGTCCAGCACAGCCCGTCTGTCAGCCTCGTTGCGGATGTTCTGATAGCGCCACACGTTGCCTGGTGAGAAACCTAACGCCGTGACGCATGTCATCCGGTCCGGCAGATCGAAATCGTATACCTCCACTTCGAGCGGCGCCGTCCGGGCTGAATCAGGCTTGCCGACGGGTGCAATTACGATTCTGCCGCGGTATATGCCGGCCGGTATGCGGGCGGGGACCTTGACCCTTACCCACAGCGGCTGGTTGCGTCCGGGCTTGACCTGGACTGAATTGTCGATGAGCGGCGGCAGTGGGTCCGGCCATTCGCCCGGATCGCATGTACTGTCAGTGGGTATTGTGGTTGTTACGTACCGGACGCGCAGTATGTCAACGTTTTCAGCGCTGATCTTTGTGCCGCCTGGCCCGACGAGATCCTCCACCCTCACATTAAGAGTGTGAGTGGCCGCCTTGTGCGCATGTATCACCAACTGGGCGGCCTCCGCCTCATTCCGGGCTGCGCTGATCCGCAGGGCTTCGCTTCTGTCGGCGGCAACAGCGTCGCCGGGGCGAACCTTGTGTGCCGAAGAACACCACCACAGCGAAAGAGCATCGTCGGCGGAAAGCAGCCGTCCCTGTCCCGCGGCGAAAACCGTCGCCTGGAATACCACAACCATCAAGCAGCAAAAGCTTCGCATAATAAATCCTCCAAAGTATTATCCTGAATATTATATCAGTCATTCCGCAGATTTTCAAGTGATGGTGAGCCCGTTATGGCTCATGATTGTTAAAGTTATTCAGGTTTATGGGCGAAAGAACAGCGTCGGGGCATGAAAACCAACTGTTCTTCTTTTGAAAGGCTGTGATCATGAAAAAACTACTGTTTATCCTGCTGCTGATGTCCTTTATTATGGCCGGTTGCGGCACAACGCCAAGGAGCGAGCGAAAAAGGGCCGAACTCGACGCTGAGGTAAACGAGGCCATCGCCGTATTCAAAGCCAGAACCCCCGGCATTGAGATGTATTTCGATGACTCTATCGGCTACGCAGTGCTGCCCAGAATCACCAAAGGAGCGTTCTGGGTCGGAGGCGCCTGGGGAAGAGGCCAGGTCTTCAGAGAAGGCACCATGATCGGCTACACCAGCATGACCCAGGGAACCTTGGGCTTCTCCTTTGGCGGGCAGTTCTTCCGTGAAATCATCTTCTTCCAGAATGACGATGCCTTGAATCGATTCAAGGAAGACTTTGTATTTACCGCGGAGGCATCAGCCGTAGCCGCCAGGGCAGGCGCCATCACAAAAACCGATTACAGGGCCGGCATGGCGGCTTTCATCATTACAGATGGCGGGCTGATGATTGACGCATCGCTGGGAGGTCAGAAGTTCAACTTCTCGCCGGTTGATGCATGGTAAGGCTGGCGCCAATCGTTTTCACTGATCACAAGTTGTGCAATGCGCGATTCGGCTTGAGCACCCGGTGAAGCGCGGCAAGAGAGTGTCATATCTCCCGGGCCCGCCCGCCGGGTATTCAAGCCGATAATATAGTCCGATATCCTGAGGATTAAGGGTTTTGCGGTCGGGATGGAACTGCTCGGCACCTCCGTCTGAATCAGAGGGATTTTTGCTTGACAATTGCCAACGCTTGTTTTAAATTAACGTATGAAACAAGTGTTTGAAATAGGTGTGTGACTATGGCGGCAATGAAGCACAATTCAGGCGTTCAGAGCACTCAGGTACAGGATCGGCTCCTTGATGCTGCAGAGAAGTTTTTTTGCGAAAAGGGCTTCGATCGTACCAGTGTACGGGACCTGACGCGAGCCGCCGGCTGCAATGTAGCCGCTGTAAATTATTATTTCGGCGGCAAGGACAAGCTTTATATCCAGATGTTTAGGCGGCAGTTGAGCCGCATGATGCAAGGTCAGCGCGAAGTGATCAGCCAGGTCCTCGCCAAGCCGGATGCCGTTCTGGAGGATTTGCTCAGGGAATCCGTCAGACAGGCGCTGGCACAACTACACCCGAATGGCCAGGGCGGCGCGGTCATGAAACTGATGGTTCGTGAAGTGCTCAATCATCACGTGGACAGGGAGCAGTTGCTCGGCAGCCTGGAACAGGATTTCTATACGCTGTTTGCCGAGGCCTTCATGAAGTTCTGTCCCAGTCTGAGCCTGCGTCAGGCGAGACTGCTCTTTTTCAGTCTCGATGCGCTTGTCGTTCATCCGCTGCTCTTTCACGAGTTCTATTATGACGTCGACCCCGATTTTGGGGAGAAAGACATGATCGAGCATATCGTCAGGTTTGCGTCGGCGGGCATTCGTGCGTATACCCGGGGAGGCGATTGATGAACAGGACTCTTGCGGCTGTCTGGATCGGGGCTTTGGGCCTGGGGCTTGGGGCGCCAGGCTGCATGTTGGGTCCTGATTATGCGCGTCCTCAGACGCCCGCTATGGGTACGCAGGAGTATTTCAATACGCCCCCGGGCTGGGTGGATCCTAATAATCCTGAGGCTATCGGCCGCTGGTGGGAAAGCTTCGAAGATCAAGTAACCGACGATCTCGTGCGTCTGGCGCTAATCAAAAACTACGACCTCAAGGCGGCTGCGGCAAGGGTTAGCGAATCCGAAGCCCTGCTCGTTCAGGTCCGCGGGTCACGGCTTCCCGAAGTATCGTACGCTCTGGACCGAACGCGATCCAAGAACACCTTCTTCTTTTTTGGGGAACCGTTTACTTCATATTCCACGATCTGGTCGCAGGGTTTCTCCATCAACTACATTGCAGACCTGTTCGGCAGGCTCAGGCGCAGCGAGCAGGCGGCGTTTGCCGAGCTTGCGGCCTCCGCCAATGCCCAGCAGGCGCTGGTGCATACCATCATTGCCCAGGTGGTGCTAACACGCGTAAGTGTCGCCACTCAGCAGGAACTGCTGGATATCGCCACCGCCAACATACGCAGCCGCCGCCGGACCTTGGAAATTGTAGAGCGTCGTTACGAGCAGGGTCTTGTTCCGGCGCTTGACGTCTACCTTGCCAGGGAGAATCTGGCCGCCGTCGAGGCCGCCGAGCCGTCTGTTCGGCAGGGGCTTATACAGGCGAGGAACAGTCTGAACGTCTTGATCGGTCAACGCCCGGGGTTTCTGGCGGCTTTGCCCGACAGCCTGCCTGACATGCCGCCGCTGGATCCTGTTCCGCTGGGTCTGCCGGCGGCTCTTCTGGACCGCCGCCCGGACGTTCGGGCAGCCGAGAATCAGCTTGCCGCGGCCACCAGCCGCATCGGCGTGAGCATCGCCGCCATGTTTCCGGACCTTACGATCGGCGCCAACTGGGGTACGACCTCCGACAGCTTTCGCGGATTGGGCTTCCTCGACGCGGAGTTCTATTCGCTCATTACCGCCCTTGCCGTGCCCGTATTCCAGGGTGGAAGGCTCAGAGCCGGGGTAGATGCCGCCGAAGCGCGAGCCGAACAGGCGGCGGCCAATTACGCGCAGGTCGTGCTGGACGCCATGCGCGAAGTCGAGGATGCACTGGTAGAGCAGCAGACTATCGCAGAGCGAGAGCAGCAGCTTCGAAGGCAGGTAGCCGAAGCCCGGCGGGCTGAAGACCTTGCGCTGCAGCGATATCAGCGAGGACTCGAACCGATTATCGTAGTTCTTGATACCGAGCGGCGCCGAATCGCCGCCGAGAGTGAGTTGGCTCTGGCAAAGGGCAATCTGTACAACGCCCGGGTTAACCTGTACCTGGCGCTCGGCGGCGACTGGCATATCGACGAAAAGGTCGAGCCACCGAACAACAATAATGAAATTTAGAACAGCAAGGTGATGATGGAAAGCGGCAAGTATGCCTAAGATACCCAAAATCTCTAAGCGCCTGATGTTGCAGTTGACGATTGCGCTGCTGGTTATGGCCGGCGGCGTCGCCGGTTATGCGCTGCTGGTGCGCCTCCGCAAACCCCCCGCCAAGGTGGAACGTCCGATGGTCGCACCACTGGTTGAGGCGGTACGGGTCGAGCAGGAGGACATTGACATGACGGTTAGCGGCTTCGGGACCGCGCGAGCACGACGCTCAGTGGAACTGGTTCCGCAGGTCAGCGGACGCATTATCGAGGTGTCTGAAAATTTCATGGAAGGCGGATTCTTTGAGGCGGGCGAGGCGCTGGTGACTATCGATCCGAGCGACTACGAATTGGCCGTTCAGAATGCGCAAGCCGCCGTCGCCCAGGCTGAGTATCGCCTGCAGCAGGAAGAGGCAGAGGCCGCGGTTGCGCGCCGCGAATGGGAGGCGATGAAGCCCAACAGCGAGCCGCCGTCGCCGCTGGTTCTTCGAGAGCCGCAGATCAAGAACGCCCGTGCTCAGTTGCAGGCCGCCGAAGCCCAACTCGCCACAGCCGGACTGAACCTGAAGCGTACTGTTATCTCGCTGCCGTTCAATGGGCGAATTGTCCAAAAAAATGTCGATGTCGGACAGTTCGTTTCGCCCGGTCAGGCACTGGCCGGCGCCTATGGTACCGACGTCATCGAGATACTCATGCCTTTGGAGGATTTTGAGTTGGAGTGGTTCGATGCACCGCTGACCCACAAGGGTGTCCGATCGAAGGCGCCCGAAGCGGCGGTCGTTGCGGAGTTCGCCGGAGGCGTGCATCGGTGGAAAGCCAGGATCGTCCGAACCCAGGGACGTATCGACCCGACCTCGCGGGTGGTCAACCTGATTGCCGAAGTCACAAACCCGTTCGAGGAGATGAACGACGATATACCCCTCACTCCGGGCATGTTCGTACGAGTGGAAATCCGGGGTAAGCGACTCTTTGGTGTTTTCCGAATACCCAGACATGCGATCCGCAATGATGATAAGGTCTGGGTCGTTCGCGACGACAGGCTCCACGTGCAGAAGGTTGACATTGTTCGGCGCGACACCGATTACGCCTACATTGCTTCGGGCATTCAGGACGGCGATACGGTGGTCACCAGCCCGCTGGACGTGGTCACCGACGGGATGGCGATCAGGGTGCAGTTGAACGACTCCGACCCGGATAATCCGCCGACGGAGGAGTATGTGCCGTGAATGATGCAGCCGAACAATCCAAAGGCCTGCTGGCGTGGTTTGCAAAAAACCACGTGGCCGCAAACCTCCTGATGATATTCGTCATCGCTGCCGGACTTATTACCCTTGCCACGATCAAGGTCGAGTTCTTCCCGGAGATGAGCCTGGACATAATAACCGTTACCGTGCCGTACCGGGGGGCATCGCCGACCGAGGTCGAGCAGGGTGTTACGCTGAGGGTGGAGGAGGCCATCGCCGGCGTCGACGGCATCAAGCGCATTACTTCGACATCCGCCGAAGGCGCCTCCATGACGATCATCGAGGTGGAGGAATACGCCAATCCGTCCGAGGTGCTCGATGACGTAAAGGCCGAGGTGGACCGGATCATCACATTTCCGCAGGAGACGGAGAAGCCGATCATCAGCGAGATCAAGACACGATACGAGGTCGTGACGCTGGTGCTCTACGGCGATGTCTCCGAGCGGGCGCTGAAGGAAATGGCCGAGCGCATCAAGGACGACCTGACAACCATGCCCAACATCAGCCAGGTCGATATCACTGGTGTGCGTCCTTACGAAATATCCGTGGAGATATCCGAGGATACACTCCGCAAATACGGTCTGTCGTTCGACCAGGTCAGCCGTGCAATAGCCAATTCATCGCTGGACGTGCCGGGCGGCTCGGTCAAGACTGCCGGCGGTGAGGTGCTCGTGCGTACAAAAGGGCAGATGTACACCGGCCCGGAGTTCGAGCGTATCACCGTCCTGACACGAACCGACGGCACCAGAATCCGCCTCGGCGACATCGCCACAGTCATAGACGGCTTCGACGATTCTGAGATCGCCTCTCGCTTCGACGGAAAGCGGGCGGTTCACGTAAAAGTCTTCCGCGTGGGTCAGCAGGGAGCTCTCGACGTGGCCGACACTGTAAAAGAATATGTCCAGGAGAGGCAATCCACGCTCCCTGCCGGCATGTCGATGGCGGTCTGGCAGGATCAGTCCGACCTTCTACGCTCGCGCATCGATCTGTTGATGCGGAACGCAAGGATTGGTCTGGTCCTTGTTTTTCTGGTCCTGACACTGTTCCTCGACCTGCGGCTGGCTTTCTGGACCACCCTGGGGATTCCCATCTCCTTCCTGGGGGGCTTTGCGCTTATGCCGATTTTTGGTGTTTCGCTGAATATGATCTCACTGTTCGCCTTCATCATGGTGCTCGGCATTGTTGTCGACGATGCGATCGTAGTCGGCGAGAATATCTTCGAGTACCGAAGGCAGGGCATGTCGGCAACTCGCGCCGCAATCGAAGGCGTCAAGGAGATGTCCGCGCCGGTAACCATGGCGGTGCTGACGACCATCCTGGCGTTTGCTCCTCTGCTGTTCATCACCGGCGTCATGGGCAAATTCCTTCGGCACATTCCGCTGATCGTCATCCTCGTGCTGCTTGTCTCACTGGTCGAAGCACTCCTGATTCTGCCGGCGCACCTTGCCGGTGCGCGCATTCGCAAGGAAAACAAAAGCCGCAATCCTATGATTCGTCTGCACCGCTTCACGAATCGCGCGTTTGAGTGGTTCGTCAACCGACGGTTCGCTCGTATTGCGTCCGGCGCTGTTCGCTTCCGCTATCTGACCGTGGCCTCTGCCGTGGTCATCCTGCTGCTGACGCTCGGCCTGATACAGGGTGGATTCATCAAGACAACCTTTATTGATTCAATCGAAGCCGACAACATCGTGGCCACCCTTACAATGCCCCAGGGCACGCCCCCCGAGCAGACTTCGCGTGTTCTCAGACGCCTCGAAGAGGCCGCCTTTCAGGTGCGCGACGAATACGATGCCAAACGCCCCGGCGAGCCGTCACTTTTCAAACACATGGCCGCAACCATCGGCGCGCATCCCGCCACCGAACAGGGCGGCCCGGTCCAGCAGGTCTCGATCGGCACCTCGGTAGCGCACCTCGGAGAGGTGAATATCGAACTGCTCGGCAGCGAAGATCGGGGCGACGTCAGCGCGGTCGCCATGATGAACCGCTGGCGCCAACTGGTCGGAGAGGTCCCCGGAGTGTCTTCGCTGAACTTCATGTCTGTAATCCAGATGGCCGGCGACAAAATCGACGTTGAACTGTCACATGAGGACTTCAACCAGTTGCTTGCCGCCTCTGAAGACCTGAAGCTGCGCCTGCGGAATTATGAGGGCGTCTTCGACATCAGCGACAACTTCGAACCCGGCAAGTCGGAGATCAAACTTGCCCTCACCGAGGCCGGACGAACCCTCGGACTGACGCTCGGCGACCTTGCTCGGCAGGTCCGCCAGGGCTTCTATGGGGATGAAGTCCAGCGCGTCCAGCGAGGCAAACACGACATCCGAGTGATGGTGCGATATCCCCACGATGAAAGAAAAAGCCTTGCTGACATCGAACGCATGAGGATTCGCCTGCCGGATGGCGCCGAGCTACCCTTCACCACTGTTGCGGAAATCGAGTACGGCCAAGGCTACGCCGCAATCCGCCGGGCCGACCGCCGTCGCGTCGTAAACGTAACAGCCGACGTCGACGAAGCCCTGGCCAACGCTACTGAGATCAACCGTAATCTTCAGACCGAACTGTTGCCCGAACTGCAATCGCAGCATCCGGGTCTAAAGTGGCGGTTTGCCGGCGAGCAGCGCGAAATGGCCGAATCGTTCGGCGCCCTGTGGACCGCGTTCCCGATCGCTTTGCTGGCTATCTTCGGCCTGCTCGCCGTACAGTTCAGAAGCTACGTCCAGCCGCTCATCATCATGTCCGCCATTCCGTTCGGCGTGGTCGGTGCGGTCCTGGGCCACGTCATCCTGGGCTGGATCATGGGTGTAACCTACAACATAGGATTCCTGTCCTTTTTCGGATTGGTCGCTCTTTCCGTAGTTGTCGTAAACGACTCGCTGATTATGATCGACCTGATCAACCGCGAGCGGGGCGCGGGCATACCTCTCCAGGACGTCGTGCGTGATTCCGTCACTC
>JAWLHD010000036.1:0-15675 GCA_041690555.1 Anaerohalosphaeraceae bacterium | reverse complement strand
AGGCAAGGTACAGGAAGAAGGGCTTATCGCGGTGGTTCGCGTGGTGCTCTTTGAGGAAGTCGATGCCGTAGTCGGCGATGGCGGAGGTGGTGTAGTAGCCCGGAGAATCGGTGACGGGCGGGAGTCGGCGGTCGTCGAGGACCATGTTGCGGGGCGAGAAGAATCGGTCGTGGTCGTGGAGGACGAATGAGCGGTCGAAGGCTCCATCCTTTACGGGCAGTGGCGCGCCGTTGACGTGCCATTTGCCGCTGTGATAATTGCGGTATCCTGCCGGGGCGAGGAAGTGGGGCATGAGTCGGACGGCCTTAGGGAGGCGGCCTTTGGCGGGGTCCATGCGGATTTGCTGGGGATAGTAGCCGGTCATGATGGCGGCGCGGGTTGGCCAGCATCGGCCGGTGTTGTAGAACTGCGTGAAGCGCAGCCCGGCCGCGGCGAGGCGGTCGAGGTTGGGGGTGTCGATCTCACCGCCGTAGCAGCCGATATCGGAGAAACCGAGGTCGTCGGCGAGAATGATGGCGATGTTGGGGCGTCGCGGTTTGGGGTCTTGTGCAACCGAGGGTGATGCCGCCATGCCGAGGGCGGACATGCCAGCGAGTTTCAGGAAACTGCGACGATTCAGTTCGATTTGATTTGTCGTTTTCATGATTCCTCCGTCAGGCCTGTTTGGATAACTGGTCAGTCGTCCCATACGATTACGACCTTGCCGCAGCGGCCTTTGTCCATGAGATCGTACGCCTCGGCGGCCTGGTCCAATGTGAATCTGTGGGTTACAGTGTCTTCGGGATGTATTCTCCATCGCGGGATTCGCTCGACGAGGTCTTCGAGGTGCGGGACCGACGTTACCCATGAGCCGTAGATGGTGATCTGGTTGTGAATGATTGTTGGCGAAGGTTCGAACTCGACCGTTCCTCCTTCGCCGATGAATACGCAGCGACCCCACTGGCGTGTGGCCTTGATGGCGAGCAGTCTTCCGGCGGCGGCGCCGGAGCAGTCGACTGTAACCTCGCAGCCCGCGCCGTCGGTGGCGTCCTTTACGGCGGCGAGGGCTTTGTCGTCGGCCTTTACGGCGAGGTCAACGAGGTTGAGCTTTTTGGCGAGGGCTATGCGTTCTTCGACCACGTCGGCGGCGATGAGCTTTGTTGCGCCCATTGCCTTTGCGAGCATGAGTGCGGCGAGCCCCATGGGGCCAAGACCCACAACCATGACGCGGTCGGCGCCGCTAAGGTTGACGCGAGCAAGTCCTTCGTAGCACGTTCCGAAGCCGCATGCGCAGAGCGCGCCGTCGACGCAGGTCATGTAGTCGGGCAGGAGCACGAGGTCGCGTTCTTCGGCGAGGAGGTAATCGGCGTTGCCGCCGTCCCGCTGCCATCCGTAGGCGGCGCGGAGGGGGCTGCTGCAACTGATCTGGTAGCCCATTCGGCAGTCGTGGCAGACGCCGCAGCCGGAGATGTGGTACACGACGGTGCGGTCGCCTTCTTTGAAGCGCTTAACGTTGGGTCCGACCTTGACGACCTGGCCGGCGGGTTCATGGCCGCAGATGACGCCTCGGTAGCCTTCGGGTCCCTTGCCGAGGTGCTCGCGGTATATCGCGCGGATGTCGCTGCCGCAGATCGAAGAGGCCTTCATCTTCAGCAGGACCTGTCCGTGTCCGGGTTCGGGCACGTCGAATTGTTTGAACTGGACGGTACTGTTGCCGGGCAAGACTACACCAGTCATTTTGGCCATGTCTGATCCTTTCTTATGGCGGTAAACCTGAGCAGTATGGAATCAATAGTCAACTGATTGCCTGCGCTGTTCCTTTAGTCTGCTTCGCTGTTTCTTGCTTTGGAGCCGGCGTTCGACGGCGGCGCGAGGCACGCGAGTTTTTTTGCGCGGCGTTCTGCGTTTGAGGGCGTCTGCGATCAGCTCGGCAAAACGTTCGGCGGCGGCGGCCTTGTTGGCGGCCTGTGTTCGGTGTCTCTGGGACACTACGCGCAGCAGGCCGTCCTTGCTGATGCGCGTCGGAAGGCGTCTGTGGATTCGGGCCTTCTGTTCCTCGGTCAGAGTGGTGCAGGCGGCGACATTGAACAGAAGGGTGACCCGGGTGTTGAGTTTGTTGACGTTCTGGCCGCCGGGTCCGCCGCTCCGGGAGAATTCGAAGTCCACACTGCCTTCATCGATAAATACGCCGCCGCCGATTTCGATCATTTAATACACCTGAATTGACGATAGTGCCCAAGTCGGTTGATTGCCGCCGCCGGCTCTTGCACGAAGAAAACCGTACTTGACTTATTTTAGGGTACACAGGCCTGCAAATCAAGTTCATAGGGCAATTTAGTTGGGCACTTGATTATATCGGCCTGTGCTGGTATCCTGATACGGTCAGCTAAGCCTTGGGGCGCGAGTACTTGGGAATTATTACTGAGGCGGATGTGGCGAGGCTGGGAACGCCGGACGGGAGCACGGCACTGCAAATCAAATTATGAGGAGTTGAAATTATGACACGAACACGTAGACAATTCTTGAAGCAAAGTGTTTTCGCCGCTGCGGCAAGCCCTGTGATTGCAGGCGTTGTGCGGGGTCAAAGCGCCAACGAGAAACTGCTTTGCGCAGTTATCGGCTGCCGTGGTCGGGGCGGGAGTTTGATCGGCGCCTTCAGCGGGCGTAAGGATTGCGAGATTGCATACATTGTGGACATCGACGAGAAGGTCGGCAAGCAGGTATGCGATTCGCTGGAGAAGAAGACGGGCAAGCGGCCGAAATTCGTCAAGGATATGCGCGTGGTCTTCGACGACAAGGCAGTGGATTTTATCGGCACGGCTACCCCGAACCACTGGCACGCAATATGCGGGGTTTGGGCGATGCAGGCGGGCAAGGACGCTTATATCGAGAAGCCGATCAGCTATGACATTGCCGAAGGCTCTGCGCTGGTGGCGGCGGCAAAGAAGTATAAACGTATCTGCCAGGTTGGCACACAGTGCCGGTCGAATCCGGCCTTGATAAACGCAATGAAGTTCATTGAGGACGGCGGGATCGGGGATGTGAACTTCGCCCGCGGTCTTTGCTACAAGCGGCGCAAGTCGATAGGTGCATTGGGCGACTATCCAATTCCGGATGGCGTGGACTTTAATCTGTGGAGCGGACCGGCGCCTTATACCGACCCCAAACTCACCAGGCCGCAGTTTCATTATGACTGGCACTGGCAGCGGCTCTACGGCAACGGAGACAGCGGCAACCAGGGTCCGCACCAGACGGATATTGCGCGCTGGGGGCTTGGTATCAATAGGCATCCGAACAGCGTGATTGCTTACGGCGGTCGTCTGGGGTATCAGGCGGAACGCAAGGATCCCGGTTATGTCGACGCCGGAGACACCGCCAATACGGAGATAGCTATTTACGATTACGGCGACAAGTGCATGGTTTTCGAGACTCGCGGTCTCGAAGTGGACAACCCGGCCGACATGGAGATCAACAAGGTCTTCGGCGGCAAGGGCAACAAGATCGGCGTCATCTTCTACGGCACAAAGGGAACTCTCGTGCAGCGCACCTACACCGAATGCACCGCCTACGACCTCGACGGCAACAAGATCAAAGACTTCAAGGGCGGCGGCGACCACTTCGGCAATTTCGTCGAGGCGGTAAAAAGCCGCAAGGCCGAGAGCCTCAGTTCCGATGCTTTCCAGGGGCATTTGTCGGCGGCGCTGGCGCATCTTGCCAATATCAGCTACTATATTGGCGAGAATAACAAGGTCTCACCGGCCGAGGCCAAGGCGATACTTGAAAAAGTCAAGAGCCGAGACGACAACGTGGAGACACTCAACCGGACCATTGCGCACTTCAAGGACAACGGGGTCGATCTGGACAAGTATCCCATGTCGATGGGTCCGCTGCTGAAGTTCGATCCGGTCAAGGAGGTCTTTACGAACAGCGCCGAGGCGAACCGCATGGTGTCGCGCGAATACCGCAAGCCGTTCGTCTGCCCGACCGGTGACAAGGTATAAGACAAGGCGCGGCGGGATAATCCCGGCCGTGATGACACAAACGAAATGCGCAAGATGCCCGTGAGCGATACGCGGGCATTTTGCTTATTGGGCGCAGGCGTCCAGAACACAAAGGTCTTTTTTAAGATTGGAGGAACTCATCATGAGCCGTTCTCAAACACGTATTACACTGGTCGTGCTGCTTGTTGCGGCGGGGTTGTTGACGTACACGCTGAGCATTCGCGGGGGCAGTCTTGACCCGTCGGCGGCGCCGGGGCCCACAATGAAATCACTTGGCGACATATACAACGCCATCGCCCCATCACCTACCGCCGACCCGCTGCCCTTGCCGAAGGCCTCGCGTGTCGAGGGCGCCGACTTCGTACACATGAGCCTAACAGGAACGACCCAGGGCGAGATACGGGGCAGTTGCGTGTTCAAGGGACGAGAAGGCACCATCGTTGTCGAGGAATTTGTTCATGATCTGGTATCTCCTCGCGACGCCGCCAGCGGCCTGCCCACAGGCAAGCGCCAGCACAAACCTATTACCATAACCAAGTGCGTAGACAAAGCCACGCCGCTGCTCTACAACGTTCTGGTCAACAACGAAAATCTTACCACCGTGACCTTCCGCTTCTATCGCACAGCAGGAGACGGCGGCGTCGAGCAGTACTACACCGTTGAGCTCGTCAACGCCGCCATAGCGGGGATCGAATCCGCGGGGCGTGACACCGAGAAGGTATCGTTCGTGTATCAGAAGATCACGTGGACGTGGGAGGACGGCGGAATTACCGCAGAGGACGATTGGGAATCGCCCGTATCCTGATGCTGAAGCGGCTTCATGGAAGCATCGGTCCTATCACGGGCAGGGATCTGAACATCGCTATCGCATCCGGATCGCTTCGGTGCATGGTCCACAGATACGTTCCCAATCCGAACTGGCCGAGGCCGTACTTGCCCAGGACGAACTGGCCGATGGCTACGTAGCCCGTTGCGAACTGACCGAGTGCGAAGCCGACTGCCAGGGCAAGTTGTCCGACAGCGACTGCCCCGGTTGCCAACTGCCCCAGGCCGAACGCCACTCCGACTGCCAACTGTCCGACAGCGACAAGCCCGAGACTGGCATGGCCGATGGCGATGACGCCGCAGGCCAGACGTCCGACGGCGATGATACCTTTTGCCACGCGCCGCCGACCGGTCTCCGGATTACGGCCGTATGTATAGTGGACCAGGGGCAGGCCCCAGAGCGACGTGTAAGAGGTGAATTCATGGTAGCTTGTGCCGTCAATGTAGCCATATCGCCGCCACGTACCCCAGCGGGTGGTCTCGATCTTGTATTCAACGTCTTCAAGAAGCGTGTTGCGCATTGCGGCTCCTTTTGGCATTGACGACGATTATACCTGCACCGCCTGTCAGTGCAAGAACCAACCGGCTTCGAATGCGGTGTTACTACTGCACGCACTCCAGGTAATCGCACAGCACCGTTACATTGCTCGTGAAAGTCTGGCAGGTGATGCTTTCGTCTCGAACCCAGCGTCCCTGTTCGTCCAGGGCGCTGATGATTGAGCGTACGCGCCCGGCGAGGCTTGCGGCGCGTTCGACTCGCTGTGCGGTCGTCGGGAGCGGCGGTTCCTCGAACGCCGCCTGTCCCAGGGACACGATTCTCTCGTAATAACGGATCGTGCTTTCGATGCCGTACTCGCCTCGCCACGCGTAACTGGTGCGTTCGCGCCGGCTGACTTTGTCGTAGTCGTAGATTACCTTGTTGCCGTCCATGCGGTCGCCGTAGATGGCGCGATTGGTGCCCACCTCATAGATGCGTGCCCAGAGATGTTCGCCCAGCATACTGTCGTTGAGCCATGCGATTGCGGCGGGAATCGGTGACAGATAGCGGGCGTCTTTGGTATACAGGTACAAATCGATAAGCGTGATAATGTTGCGGCGTGTTACCGCGCTGCAGACTCCCGGCGGCTCGAAAGCCCTCGCCCATGCGGGCTTCATGTCGTGGCTGTACTGCTGTGCCCAGCCCGCCTGCGGCGCCGGCAGTTGCGAGGCGATGATGAAGTCGCCGCCCTTGACGGCGGTTTGCAGATATACTGCCTTGCCGTAAACCTTGTGAGCCTTCAGCATGAGTTTAATGCAGTCGTTGATTGCATTGTCGTTGAAGGTGTAGTAGTCGTGATAGCCGCCTCGAAGAGGATACCACTGGGGCCATGCGCCGTTTTCGAACTGGCTTTCCATCATGAATTGCAGGCCCAGTTCGATTGCCTCGTCGAGCCAAGGTTCGTCCATGGCGCCGTCGGCGTCGATGAGGAACTCCAGTGCTCCCTGCGTGATCCTGTCGTCGAAAGTGCATCGGCCGGGCTTGCGCTCTGCGCGGGGCTCGTCGGGTTTCATGTGTGCGACGTCGACTCGGTGATCCCAGCCGCCGACGGTGCGCTGACCCCAGGCAAGCGCCTTTGCGACGTCACGGGCGGCCTCAAGATAGTATGCATCGCCGGTGATCCTCCAGGCGCGCAGGTAGCATTGCCCGACCGTGGGCGTACCGGGCGGCTGGACCCATATCTCGGTGGCTCTGGCCTTCTCATAGATCGCCTCGCCGTAGCGTTCCTTGAGATCGAGCGAATAAATGCCCGCATAGCCTCCGTTTGTGGCGATGGACCGAAAATACCCGGTGGCCTTCGTCAATGCCGCTTGCGCCTGTTGCGGCAATTCTGCTTCGGCCCTTACCGTGCAGGTCAGCGCTGCTGCAATCGCCGCATACACAATTCTCCTGTACATCATTTATCCTTTCGCGTTGGGGCTGCTATTTGCGTACAAGCCGCCGGTCGTTTGGATTCTCGATGTGGGTGGTGTACCCCGCGGGTACGCTCAACTTGTAACATAGGCTGTCGCCGTCAATCCACCAGTGGAGTGCGACCGCTCCGTCAGGAGTAGGCACGGTTCCGCTGCACCAGTCGAGTCCGACCTCTGCGAAGCGCACGGTAACGGTTTTCTTCACCGAGTCAACCCGATACAGGCCGAGGATGTCGCGATAAAGGCAATGGGCAACGTGCGAGGCGAAGCCGTGGTTGCAGCTTGCGTATGCGCCGACGTTTTCCCAGAGCGTGCCCGTCTGGTCGGCCATATAGAGGAAGTAGCCGCCCAGCTCTTCCTTCAACTGTCGGCAGAGGCCCCAGCGGCTGAGCAGCTCCAGGCGCAGGTAGTTGCCGATGAAGGCGTTGGCCGGATGGACGTGCGGGTAGGCCTTTGTCTTTGGGCGGTCCGGTCCGAAGGCCTCGCAGAGCCTGCCTCGCAATGCGGCGTCCTTTTCGTCGTCGGCGATGCCGAAGAAGAACGCGGCGTACTGGCAGATCTCGGTGTGATTCTTTGTAACGATCAGCTTGCCGTCTTTGCGCACCGCGTTGTCGACAAAGAACTGGCCGTCGAATGACTGGCTGCGGACGGTCGCACGCACCTTGCTGGCTTCAGCAACAAGATCGTCCATATTGTACAGCCGTCCGGCGACATCCAGCATTTGGGCATAGAGCATGTTTGACGGGTAACTGACGTCCTGTACGAACTCGTTGGCCTTGGACCACTCCACGAAGACCCAGCTCTGGAGCTTTTCCAGCAGGCCGTCCTCGTTGCGGAAGGGCTTGAAGTAATCGATAAGCGCAAGCACCCTTGGCTTAAGCGCATCGACGAGGGCGCGGTCGCCGCTGCGGGCGAGATACTCCTCCAGTTGGACCACGAACCACATTGCCCAGTTCGGGATGAACACCCGGTCGTTATGGTCGGCGGGATAGCACATCGGCAGCATCCCCTCCGGCAGGTGCTCGAATCGTTCCGGAAGCAGGAAGTTCTCAATGAAGTTTTTCTCGATCGTTGTCGATCCGGTCAGGTCACTGGCGACCCTGGCCATGAAGAAGCTGTCACAAAGCCAGCCCGCACGCTCGCGCGACGGGCAATCCATAAAGATATCCACTGCGTTCTGCCGGAACGTCTGACGGGCGGCGTCATAGATGCGGTTAAGCGCGTTGTCGCTGCATGCAAAGGCTGCGCGGTCGGTCTCGTCGTTGGCGTATTCGCGGAGATAGACGTCCCGAACGGTGCATTTTCCCTCCACGACAATGAACTTGAGGTGGCGAAGCGTGTACGGTTCGAATGACTCGACTGGGTACGTGCCCGGCTCGAGTTCATAAGTCACGGCGTTTACGCAGCCCAGGCGCTTGAAATCGACGTCGCCGTCATGCAGGATCTCGTCGAACGTTACGTAGAGTTTGGTCTTCTCGTCGCACGTTACGCGAAAACCCACAAACCCCGTGAGGTTGACTCCAAGATCGAGTATGGCGAATGCGTTTTTGCTCAGCTCGAAGGATGGCTTCGAAGAATAAGCCGTATCATGGCGTGCGGTTATCGTCGACTTGAGCTTCTGCAGGTCGTTAGATACGATGACATCCAGTTCGTCCTGGCGATATCCCTTGAGCTGGTCGCTTATATTGACGAGCGACCGATCTTTCCAGAGCTGTTTGACCTCGATGGGCTCAACGCGTCCCTGCGCCACGTGCATCGTCGGGCTGATACGCTCGAATCGCGGATAGGCTATGCGCCGCGGCAGGAGGGATTTCGGGGACCCAATGGAAAGCGGGGCTTTCTCGAACGGTGTCGACGCATCGCAGTGGCATTGTGAACAATCTTTGTTGAGGCGGTAGTACTCTATGAAGGGGCGCTGAAAGCTGTACCGCTGCACCTTCTGTACCCGCTCAGTGAGGATGCGGGCCTCAAAGGGCCTGCCCGCTTTGCCGGTGGATGCAATGACCGCACCGTCGCAAACCACCTCCGCCTGCAAAAACGCCGGCTGGTCAAGCAGGTAATAACTGTTGACATTGTACCCCGCCGCGTCCACGGTCAGGTAGTTGTCTTTCTTAAGCAGTTCCCGCGGCAGTTCCCACTCGTCCACGCGATAATATCCGTGCGGTCCGCGTGCCGGTCCATGACCGATGAATTGCGCGTTCAGATATATTCGGTACAGACTCGATCCCGTGATCCTGAGAAACGTGCGCTGTCCGGCCGGCCGGTCGAATGTCGTGCGAAACCTCAAAGAAAGGTTCTTCTCCTCCGCTCGCCCGTCCACCCAGACGGGTCTGGCGGACACAAACTCCGGCGCCGCTTCGGCGGCATTGACCGGACCGGCCGGCACGAACACGCTGAGAACAAAGCTTCCAATGACTGCAATCATGCTGATTCGATTCATCACGCTGATCTCCTTTGGGACTACTGCTTGTTAATTGCCGTTCCGATTGCGGTTAACTGTTTCAGGTGCGGTGCGTAAATTGTACCGTCATCCGTGCAATTGACGTCTATTGTTACCACGCCGCCCTGACGGTTGACCTGTCGTATGTAGTTGATCATCCAGTCGTCGGGCTTGTGCGGTCCGGTGGCGGCGCCCCAGCGGTTGCCCATGAATGACAGAAGCTGCCACTGAATGTTTGCAGGGCACGGGTTCTCGCGCGGCGTTGCCGTGAACGAATTCAGCTCGCCGGCAGTGTAGTCCTGCTCCGTAGTCAGCGACGTGAATGCCTTGTTGACATCCGCGCCGGGATTGAACGCCAGCAGGCTGTAAGGATTGCCCGCCCTGGCGGCCGCCGCCCACGTGTTCCAGTTATTCGGCTTTGACAGGTCGTCCCAGCCGGCCGTGTTGTATGAGCCGTCGAACCACCAACCCGCAACTTTGGTGCTGTAGCGTTTGGACCACTCGGCGATCACCTCGGACCATTTTTTTGTGAAGGCCTGAGGCGCCGGCTGGCGCTCGTGCACGTCCTCAAGTGCGGCCATTGCCTGCCGGTCCTGCTGCGGCGACCGCGAGGGCAGGTACAGCATCAGCTTGATTCCATGCGGAGCAAGCGCATCGGCGATCTCCATCGGAAGGTCGCGTGCGCTGCAGCGGTCGGTCGGGTCGTAGCCGGCATACCGGCTGTACGTTTCGTTCGGTGAACAGTAGTAGCCTGAGTTCTGTCCCAATGTGAAAATCAGGTAATCCGCCTTGGTCTGTGCGATCTGCCTTGCAAAGGCCGGCACGTTGAACGAGTCAACCTTCTCATTCCAGTCGCTGCCGCCGCCCAGGGAATGCACGAACACGCCGAATTTCGCCCGGCCCATCCAGCCCTTGCCGTCGGTCCGGCCCGCGGCGGACTTTCGAAAATCATCCCTGTACAGTCCGATCTTCTCGAACGGGATATTCTCGAAGCCCGTTTTGTACGCGGGCGAATTGTCCTGTAAGGCGAAGTTCAGCCCTGCCTTGTCGACGAAAAGCGGATCGCCGTCGGTGAAATTGTCTGCGATCTTAATCAGGGACTCCTGTCCGTTGGGCAGGTTCAGCAGCCTGCCGCCGACGGATATGTTTCGGGCAACCACGTTGCCGCGCGGAGCGGCCGGGTCCTCATCGATAATCCTGGCAAGCGCCGGGTACCGCGTGCTGTACGGCGGCTGATCATGCCTGACATCAGCTAATTTGCGGTACATACGCCAGTCGCCGCCCTCTGCGATATGCCCCCTGGCCCAGCCAAGGCCGCGCGCGTCGATCAGAGCACCGTTGACGCAGTCGACGAACACGTTGTTAGTGATTATGTTGTCGCGTCCTCCGCCGACGTTGACGGCGCACAGCGACCCTGCCCGGTAGAATACGTTGCCGTGAATCGTTGTGCCGCTGGCCGCATCGTCGAGGTACACGACTCGCGAGCCGTGACGGTATTGCTCGGCGGCGCTGTGGATGTGATGAAAGAAGTTGTGCCGAATCACGTTGCCGCGCGTCGTCCAGTCGCGACCCATGTAGAACGCCCCGACGTCGTCCGATTCGGTGCATACGTTGAATATCTCGTTGTACTCGATGATGTTGTCGTTGCCGCCCAGTTGGATGGCGTTGTGCGGACCGTCGTGGATGAGGTTGTGCGATACGCGATTGCCCACGCCGCTGACGCCCACCGCCGGCCGATACGTCAGGCACCAGCGATTGTAATGGCGGATGTGATTATTGTCGGCGTAATTGCCTGACGGTGTGAGCGTCCTGCGGTCTCCACCGGACAGGTGTACGCCGCCGTCGCCGGTGCCGTAAATGTCGCATGAGCTTACACCGTTGCTCCGGCCGCCGGCAACCGATACGCCGGCATTGCCCATGTTGCGGATCACGCAGCCGACGACTCGATTGTCTCTACCGCCGCTGATGGCCACGCCCGTGCCCCGTGCGCACTCGATTGTAAAGCCCGCAATCGTAACGTGTGAAGTGTCCTTCAGCGATATGATGGTATCGATTATAGATACAATCGTCTGTCCTTGTTCCAGCGGTGCAGGCGGCCAGAAATAAAGCACGCCGGCGGTTCGGTCAAGGTACCACTCGCCCGGCGAATCCAGCTCTTCCAGCAGGTTGAGCGCATAGAAGCGTTTGCCCTTCGTGTAGCCGTAAACGCCATGCGGCGGCTCCGTGGCGATTATGCGTTTTTCGGTATCGATCGAGGCGACCTTCTCATACGTGTCCGCCCAGTCCTGTGTCCAGAAGCCATGCACCCAGATATCATCGGCGGCGGTCCATCGCTTGGGTCGGTCGCCCTCGTAGGCGAACTTGCCGCCCTTCGGCCCGTCCGGCACATCGGCGATCCTGACCCAGCCCGTGTTGGGCCAGCGAGCCAACTCCATCGGCCGATCCAGGAAGAACAGTTCCAGCCCGGCCGTACCCGAACCGCCGAAACCTCGACGCCGCAGCTTGCCAAAGTCCGTAATGCCTGCCGCCTTCAGGTCAACCTTTACGATCTTGTCGCGGTACTGCGGCTGGATCCGCGAAAGCACCTTCGCATCCCGAACAGGTCCGAAACCCGACACCCGGCGACCTCCGATCAGCCGCACGGATTCATCCTGGTATGCACGATAGGCCACCGGCGTCTGTGCATCGCCGCTGTCGGCGGCTGTTAGCTCGAAGGTCGCATCGAGGAAATAGTCCCCCCCGCGCACCCAAACCTCCACACCTGCTTCCGGAAGCTTGCCCCCGAACTGCCGCACGGCATTCCTGGCACGCTCCAGCGTGGCGAATGGTCCATCCGTGCAGGCTGAGTCGGGTGACGAAAGTCGCCCTGACCATGCGTCATTGCCGTCTGTTGATATATAGAACTTTGCCTGTGAATACCCGATGGCCGCAAGCGACAACACTGCCGCAACTGCCGAACATCCGATCCTGCCCGCCATGCCTTTCATCGATCAGCTCTCCTTCATAAGATACCCCCGCAGGCGCGTTAGCCCGCCTGACTGCCTCCCATTGTAGGCATTTGCGGCGGCAACTCAAGCGCTGCGCCCCCAAGTCGCCTGAACCAGATGCATGGACTGTGGGTGCGAATGCATTTTTTTCCTGATTCTGTAAAAAAGTGGATGATTTTTTTGGGTCCGCTATGTAAAATAGGGGCTATGTATCGAGTAAAGAGAGCTCCTTACCTCTCGGTTGGAATTCGCCCCAAAGTGAGAGAGAGCTGCTTTTCAATCCCTCGGGAGCAGCTCGTTTGGACAAGAGGGGAAGTTTGTGGCAAGGGTCAGTGTTTGGGACCCAGGGAGAAGTTAAGTGAATAGTGGTACTGTGAAGTGGTTCAACGACAAGAAGGGTTACGGGTTCATTACCCCTGACGAGGGCGGCGAGGACCTGTTTATCCACCACAGCAACATCATGATGGAGGGTTTCAAGACCCTGCACGACGGCCAGCGGGTTGAGTACGAACCGGGCCAGGGCAAGAAAGGACCGGAAGCGACGAAGGTCGTACCGGCCTAAGCACTTTGACGGATCGATGCGGCGGGCTGTTTTAGGCCGGTCGCAGTGCTGTCACAGCTTGTTTTCCATCTTCGGGTTGACGGCTCAGAGCGGTTGATCGCACACCTGATTGCGAATTGAGGACCTGGGCAAAGGGGGTTTTTGCGCGCCTTTTCGACTTGCGGTTGGATCAGAGGGGGCTTGGGAGTTGGAGGAGAAAACGCGCCTCCAAGTCATGCACGAGCCGGTTAATGTCGATTTCATGTTGCTTGAAGGACGGGGCTCTACAGAACCAGATTGGGGGCGGCCGTGCACTATCTCGATGAGACGCATATTTTTTTGTTTCTGGCACAGCTCTTCGTGCTGCTTGCGTTGGCACGCGGTTTGGGGGAACTGTTCCGGCGGTTCGGGCAGCCCGCTCTGACGGCGGAGCTTCTCGTGGGGGTGCTGGTCGGTCCGACGGTGCTGGGGCGGTTTGCGCCAGCGGTGCATGGGTGGCTTTTTCCGCCGAATGTGGTTCAGGAGACGATGCTGGACACGGTGGCCTGGCTGGGGCTGCTTTTTCTGCTGCTGACTATCGGGTTCGAAATCGACTTCTCAGTTGCATGGCGCCAGCGCGGCAGGGCGCTGACAATAGCGCTTTCCGACATTGTGCTGCCGATGGTCGTTGCCTTTGTCCCAGCCTTGTTTCTGCCGGCGCATTACCTTGTGGATCCGAGTCAGCGGGTGGTTTTCGCCCTGTTCATGGCGACTGTGATGACGATCAGCGCGATGCCGGTTGCCGCCAAGGTGCTTCACGATATGGGTCTGCTGAAGGCCGACGTGGGATTTCTGATCGTGTCGGCGCTGGCGGTAAACGACCTGATGGGGTGGGTGCTGTTCACGATTGTGTTAGGCCTGTTTATGCAGGTTACGGTGGAGGTGGGGTCGGTCATTGCGATCTTTGCGGGGACGGTGGGTATCGCGGGGCTGGCGCTTTGGCTGGGGCCGCGGACAGCGACGCGGGCGCTGGAGGGGCTTCATCGAAAGAAACTGCCGGAGCCGGGGACGTCGCTGACGTTTGCGTGTCTCCTGGGGCTCTTGTTGGGGGCGGTTACTCAGAGGATAGGAATACACGCCCTGTTCGGGTTCTTTATCGCCGGCGTTGTGATGGGGGAGGCGAAGAACCTTTCCGAGCAGACTCGCGGCATCATTACGGAAATGGTCCATGCGGTGTTCGTGCCTCTGTTTTTCACGACGATCGGGCTGAAGATCGACGTTGCAGCGAACTTCGACCTGTTCCTGGTGGCGTTCATGTGCGTCATCGGAATTTCGGGTCGTTATTTGGGTGCATGGGTTGGGGTGAGCCTGACGAAGGCGCCGCGGATCAACCGTGACCTGATCTCGATATCGCATACTGCCGGGGGGATGATGGAGATCGTGGTGGCGGTCGTTGCACTGGAGACGGGGCTGATCACACCGCCGGTGTTCGTGGCGATCGTATTGAGCGCGGTGGTTTCGTGCGCGATCATGGGGCCGTGGATGCGGCTGGCGATGGTGAGGCGGGCGGCAGTGAGCCTGATGGACTTTGTGCCCGTGGAAGGGCTGATCGCGGAGATGGCGGCGACCAATCGTGCAGAGGCAGTCAGGGAGCTTGCGGATAAGGTTGCGGTCCGCGCCGGGATAGACAGCGACAAGATCGCGGAGGCGGCGCTTTCGCGCGAGGAGGCGTTCGGCACGGGAGTCGGGTACGGGGTTGCCATTCCCCACGTGCGGATGGACGCTGTGAAGAACCCGGTTGTTTCGATAGGCAGGGCGCCGCACGGGTTGGAGTGGAATGCGCCCGACGGTCAGCCGGTCAGCCGCGTGTTCTTCCTGTTGACGCCTTCGGACGTACATGACGTCCATGCTCAGCTCCTGGCGCAGGTTGCGCGTGCGATGCAGGATGAGGGCAGCAGGCGGCAATTTGACGAAGCGCCCGCGGCGGAACTTGGGGGGAGGCTAAGGGGCATTTTTCAGAAGAGCGAGGGGAAAAAGAATCGCCGCATTGGTTTTCGTTCACATTCCGAGACCGGGTAGGGGTGTTTGCCCGCGGCTGCGCAGCGCGGGGGCTTTTTTGTTTGCCCTTTTGCGGGTTTCGGCTACAATCCCGACCCGTGAAATTTTAGGCGAGTTTGTTTGTGTTGTAATTCGGAGTTGATGTGGTTATGGATGTGATCCCTGCAATAGATCTTATCGGGGGCAAGTGCGTTCGGCTGATCCAAGGCGAGTACCACCGACAGATTACTTACGAGGATGACCCGGTCAAGCAGGCGGGGATTTTTCGTGATGCGGGCGCCAAGTGGCTGCACATCGTGGATCTGGACGGGGCGCGGATGGGGCGGAGCGTGAATTTTGAGGTGATAAAGGCGATCACGTCGCATTACGACATGAACGTGGAGGTTGGCGGGGGTGTTCGGGATGAGGCGACGATACGGCAGATGCTTGATGCCGGCGTGAAGCGTGTTATCGTTGGGACGGCGGCGGTGAGCAAGTTTGGGTGGTTTTCGCAGATGGCGAATACTTTTGTCAACAAGCTTGCGTTTGGGCTTGATGCTCGGGGTTCGAAGGTTGCGATAGCTGGATGGACACAGGAGATGCCTCAGAAATTGTGGGATTTTGCGGCACAGGCGGCGAATCTGCCGCTTTCGGCGATAATTTATACCGACATTTCGAAGGATGGAATGCTTGCGGGTCCGAACCTTGACCGGACGAAGGCGCTGGCGGATGCGGTTAGTACGCCTGTGATCGCGGCGGGCGGGGTTACGCGGGTTGAGGACGTTGTTCGGCTGAAGGAATTGGGGATTGCGGGGGCGATTGTGGGGCGGGCGCTGTATGAGGGGACGATCGACCTGCGGGAGGCGATACGCGCGGGGCGCGGTTAGGTCCTGGTTGGGGAATTGGGTTTGGATGGGTTTGTTTTTGGGGGGTGGG